>NZ_PCPW01000007.1:0-236507 GCF_002979835.1 Arthrobacter sp. MYb221
TTCCGGGGTGAATTTCTGACGTTTGGACATGCACTCATTCTCCTACATACGCGTGTCTCACAACATCATGACAGCTCACCGGCCCAATACGCCCGCGAACTAGTCGCCGGAGCCCGGGTAGACCTCGAAGACCCCTTCCACCTCAGCCGCCACGACGACGAACTGAACCGCAGAATCTTCACCTTCCCCGAAATCCAGCGGATCTACACCGCCCCAGGAAATCAAGACCTCATCGCCATGGACTCCAAAGCTCGCGAATTCCCCGAAAGCCTCAAAGAGTTCATCCGCATCCGCGACGCGCACTGCCAAACCCCTTACTGCAACGGAGTCCCGGAAGAAATCGACCACGTGGTCCAGCACCACCTGAACGGGCCGACCACCGTGCACAACTCCTCCTTCCGCTGCTCATTCTGCAACAAGGCGAAGGAACTGCCGGGATGGTATGAAAAAGTCGATCCGTACCTGCCCCACTCCATCGTGATCGACACCGGAGACGGACGGACCTACCGGTCCCTGGCACCCCCAGCGACCGGAGTAGTCCGAGATATTGCCCCACCGGTCATCCACCTGCCCAAGCATCAACGAGAGTAAGCAACTTGACTGAAGTAGTCCTGCCCGAAGCACAGCCACAGGCCGCTAAGCAACGCGCCTCAGGGCAGTTAGCCGTCCTCCTAGGACTCCTAGCTTGCTGCGCCAGCACGCCGAAGCCCGGCCATCGACTACGAAGCCAGGATGACGGGGCAGAGCATCTTTGAAAACGGTAGGCGGCCTTCTGGCGCCTTACCGGAATAATAACCTCAAGAGATATCGGGGTTAAACAAAAGCACCCTCCCGAGCCGTTTTCACGGCTCAGGAGGGTGCTATTGAAATCAGAGCTTAGTAGTCGCGACGTCCGCCGCTACGGCCCGAATCGCCGAAACGGCTCTTGCCGCCACGTCCGCCGCCGCCGAAGCCGCCGCGCTTTTCGCCACCGCGTCCGCCGCCGCCGAAGCCGCCGCGTCCGCCACCGAAGCCACCGGAGCGCTTACGGTCGCCGTAGCCACCGCGATCCGAGTCTTCGGCTGGGCTACGACCGTTGTCGAGCTCCAGGTCGATGGCTTCGCCGCCGATGCGCGTCTTGGACAGTGCACGCCACTGGTCCTTGCTCAGCTCTGCTGGCAATTCGACCAGGGTGTGATCCGAACGGATGTCAATGCCACCGATTTCGGAGGAGTTGAAGCCGCCCTCGTTTGCCAGTGCGCCGACGATCGAGCCTGGCTGAACGCGGTTACGACGGCCAACGGCCAGACGGTACATGGCGTTGCCCTCGGCTGCAGTCTTGCGTGCACCGCGCTCACGTGGTTCGCGACGGGCTCCGTCACGACCGCCCTCACGTCCGCCTTCGCGGTCCATGCGGGCCTTCTTCGATGGTGGGATGACTGGTTCGGTCATCAGCAATGGACGACCGCCCTGAGCCATCAGTGCCAGTGCGGCAGCGATTTCCAGCTGATCCAGGTCTTCGTGCTCGCTGGCGAAACGCTCCACGATTTCACGGAAGGTAGTCAGATCCTGGCCACTGATGGTCTGGTCGATACGGTCAATGAAACGCTGGATGCGACGGTCGTTGACCGAGTCCAGGGAAGGGAGCTGCATCTGGGTCACCGGCTGGCGGGTAGCCTTCTCGATGGCACGCAGCAGGTACTTCTCGCGTGGGGTCATGAAGAGGATCGCGTCGCCCTTGCGGCCTGCACGGCCGGTACGGCCAATGCGGTGCACGTAGGACTCGGTGTCGTGTGGGATGTCGTAGTTGATGACGTGGGAGATGCGTTCCACGTCAAGGCCACGAGCGGCCACGTCGGTTGCGACCAAGATATCGATCTTGCCCGAACGCAGGTTCTCGACGGTGCGCTCACGCTGCTGCTGCGGGATATCACCGTTGATAGCTGCGGCGGTGAAGCCACGTGCCTTCAGCTTGTCGGCAAGATCTTCGGTAGCCATCTTGGTGCGCACGAAGGCGATAACGCCTTCGAATTCCTCGGATTCGAGGATACGGGTCATGGCGTCCAGCTTGTGGGCACCCATAACCTGCAGGTAACGCTGGGTGATGTTGGTGCCGGTCGAGGTGGTCGACTTGACGGAAACTTCCTGTGGGTTGCGCAGGTATTCCGCAGCGATACGACGAATGGTGCGTGGCATGGTTGCGGAGAACAGTGCAACCTGCTTGTCGGCCGGGGTCGACTCCAAGATCTTGTCAACCTCTTCGGCGAAGCCCATGCGAAGCATTTCGTCGGCCTCGTCCAAGACAACGTACTGGAGGTTGGACAGGTCCAGGGAACCCTTGTTGATGTGGTCGATGACTCGACCTGGGGTACCAACAACAACCTGTGCACCGCGGCGCAGGCCGTTGAGCTGTGGGCCGTATGGGGAGCCACCGTATACCGGCAGGACGGTGAAGTCGCTGAGGTACTTGGCGTAGGAAGTGAAAGCTTCAGCAACCTGAAGGGCTAGCTCGCGGGTTGGAGCCAGAACCAGGATCTGCGGGGTGCGAGCTGGACCGTTGAGGTCAGCAAGCTCGGCCATGCGGGACAGTGCCGGCAGCGCGAACGCAGCGGTCTTACCGGTACCGGTCTGAGCCAAACCAACAACGTCACGGCCTTCAAGAAGCAGTGGGATGGTGGCGGCCTGGATTGGCGATGGCTTCTCGTAGCCGAGGTCGGCCAGTGCTGCAAGCACTCGGGCGTCAAGACCAAGTTCGCTGAAGAGCACGGTCGGCTCTTCGGTGGTCTTTTCGTCATTGGTGTTTACGGGCATGTCAGATGACACGAAGAATTACCTCATTCGTTTGGGGGAAGGCCTACCCGTCCCCAAAAGAAAGAACGACGCATAGGCTACACAGTAAAAAACTACTCACGCTCATCAAGCGCTCCCCTATGACATAAAAACCGCGCTCACACTTGGCGGAAGAAATACAACACGAGAAGGCTCTAGCCTCAAAAATTGGGCGAGATGCAAGGAAACCCTGATGTTCGCGAACACCTAATACTATCGACATCAGGGGCCATTTGTCAGGGTGAGAGCCGTGTGAGTTCGGGCACCGCGACGCAGAGGACCCAAAACCGTTGCCGGAACGCTAGGCTGGAAGACGTGAAAAAGCCCGCGAATCCCTCACTTACGGACGTGTCAACCCCCGGTGCACTGCGTATCTCCCGGTTTGTTTGGATATTGGCCGGAGTGCTCTTCTTGGGCTTCGCAGCCAATCTGTTCTTCGATACCTGGACTGGCCGGTCCCTGGACCTAGGGCCGCTGGCACTCGTAGCCCTGCTGGCGGTGGCCGGCATTGCGTTCTGCCTCTTGGCCATCCGCCTGTGGAAGGGCGAACGGTCGGCACGTGCCCAGTTGACCTGGATCGGACTGATCGCGGCGCTGCCTACCCTGCTGCGCATGGGACGCTATGCGATTCTTGCGGCCGTGGTGCTCGTCGCGGTGCTGCTGATGTGGACACCTGCAAGCATCAAGTATTTTAAGCTCGTCTCGCCAAAGCCCAAACAGAAATAGTCGGCGGCCCGGTTAAACACCGCGGGACTCGTAACCCAAATGGTTGCGAGTCCCGCGGTGTTTTTTCTGCTTAGAGCGCCGTGAAGGCGCGCTCCAGATCATCGATCAAGTCGGCGGTGTCTTCGATACCCACCGAGAGGCGAAGCAAATTCACCGGGACGGCCAGTTCGGTGCCCTTGACCGAAGCGTGAGTCATCTCCGATGGGTAGTTCATCAGCGATTCGATGCCACCGAGCGACTCGGCCAAGGTGAAGAGCTTCGTGCTTTCGGCAATCTTCCGCGCGGCGGCCTCGCCACCGGCGAACTGCACCGACACCATGCCGCCAAAACCGCTCATCTGCTTCTTGGCGATCTCATGTCCGGCGTGATCCGCGAAGCCCGGGTAGAGCACGCGCTCCACTTCCTTGCGTTCGCGCAGCCAGGCAGCGACCTGGGCCGCATTCTCGCTATGCGTGCGCATGCGCACGCCCAGGGTCTTCAACCCACGGGTGGTCAGAAAGGCGTCCATCGGGCCGGAGACGGCACCGACCGCGAACTGAATGAAACCGATCTTCTCGGCCAGCTCGTCGTCGTTCACGATGATCGCACCACCGACAACATCGGAGTGCCCACCGATGTACTTGGTGGTGGAATGGACGACGATATCCGCGCCGTGGGTCAGCGGCTGCTGCAGGAAGGGACTGGCGAAGGTGTTGTCGACAACCAGCAGCGCTCCGGCCGCGTGGGCGATCTGGGCGACCCGGGAGATATCGGTGATCTTCATCATCGGGTTCGACGGGGTCTCAACCCAGACCAGCTTCGCCTTGTTCTTTTCGATCGCGGCGGTCAAAGCC
Organism: Arthrobacter sp. MYb221; assembly: GCF_002979835.1. Classification (NCBI taxonomy): domain Bacteria; kingdom Bacillati; phylum Actinomycetota; class Actinomycetes; order Micrococcales; family Micrococcaceae; genus Arthrobacter; species Arthrobacter sp. MYb221. Next base: position 4,368 of record NZ_PCPW01000007.1, read on the forward strand.
TGTTCGTCGGACATGTCCACCGGGGTGTTGCCGATGCCCCAGGCGCCAAGCACTCGGTCGATCAGGCGGAAGGTTCCACCATAGGCGTCGTTGCCCAGGACGATGTGGTCCCCCGGGCGCAGGATCGCCCGGATCAAGGAGTCCTCGGCCGCCAGGCCCGAGCTGAAGGAAAACGCATGTTTGCCGAATTCGGCTCCGGCCAGCTGCGCCTGGAGCGAATCACGGGTTGGGTTGGTGCCTCGGCCATATTCATAGCCGTTGCGCAATTTGCCGATCGCTTCCTGCGCATAGGTCGAGGAGAAGTGCAGCGGCGGAACTACCGCGCCGGTCACCGGTTCAAATTCCTGGCCGGTGTGTACGAAACGAGTATTTGATCCCTGGGTATTTTCGGTCATGACGTTCCTGTCCTTGTGATGGAATTCGTTAGCGGGTGACGTAGGCCAGCAGGTCCGAGGCGGACAGCGCGGCGACGACGTCTCCGCCGTGCGTCAGCAGCACCGCCGGGTGCACGGCCAGCAGTTCTTGGGCACGGGCGAGATCTTCCCCCACGCCGAGCAGCGGGATGGCCAGCTGCTCGAGCTCTGCCAGCTCGCTGGTGGCCGCGGCACCGGCCAGGAGCGCGTCGGCGATGGTCGCCGCGCCGATGACCCCGCGAATTTCGCCGATCCGGGCGGGCAGCTGGCTGGTGGCCACGACCAGCGCTTCGGCACCGGACTCGCGTAGCGCCGCGGCGGCCTGGACCAGGGTGGTCTCGGGTGCTAGGGCCGGTTGCGGCTGGGTAGCCAGCGCGCGGGCTATGCCCACCAGCTCGGAGTCCGCCTCGCAGGTGAAGCCCTGGGTGAGCATCCAGGAGTCGTTGAAGATCTTCGCCAGGTAGCCTCGGCCGCCGTCGGGCGCGATGACCACTACGACGTCGTCCTCGCTCAGGTCCTTGGCCACGCGCAGCGCCGCCACGATGGCCATGCCGGATGAACCGCCCAGCAGCAGTCCCTCCTCGCGAGCCAGCCGGCGAGTCATCTCGAAGGAGTCGGCATCCTTGACCGCCTCGACCGCATCGGGCACCGCAGGATCGTAGTTGCCCGGCCACATGTCCTCGCCGACGCCTTCGACCAGGAACGGGCGGCCGGTGCCGCCGGAGTAGACCGAACCGTCCGGGTCCGCGGCGATGACCTTGACCGGACCCGTGGCACGATCGGCGGAAATCTCTTTGAGGTATCGTCCGGTACCGGTGATGGTGCCGCCGGTGCCCGCGCCGATCACCACATGGGTGAGCTTGCCGTCGGTATCGTTCCAGATTTCCGGGCCGGTCGACTCGAAGTGGCTTTCCGGGGCTCCGGGATTGGAGAACTGGTCTGGCTTGTATGCGCCCTCGATCTCGCGGACCAGACGGTCCGAGACACCGTAGTAGGACTCAGGGGATTCCGGGGCTACCGCCGTGGGCGTCACCACGACTTCGGCTCCGTATGCGCGCAGCACGTCGCGCTTTTCCTCGCCGACCTTGTCCGGGGTGACGAAGATGGTGTTGTAGCCCTTCAGCTGTCCGACCATCGCCAGCCCGACACCGGTGTTGCCGCTGGTAGGTTCGACAATAGTTCCGCCGGCCTTCAGCTCGCCGCTCTGCTCCGCACGCTCAACCATTTTCAGGGAGATGCGATCCTTGATGGATCCGCCCGGATTCAGGTATTCGAGCTTGACCAGCACGGTGGCTTTGATACCGTCGGTCACGCGATTGAGTTTGACGAGTGGCGTGTTGCCAATCAGATCTAGAACTGTAGACGCATACTTCATGTCAAGAACTTTACCGGCGGATGTCACACATGTCGTGGCCGCTCGTAGCTTAGCGTCATCCAGTAGCCATCACCGGCCCGAAATGTTAGCGATGGGCCCGAACAGGGAAGAGGTACCGAGCGTGCACACCGCGGCGATCAGCAGCACCTATGACCCGCGGCGTCCGGTCAATTTGCTGAAGTCCTTGGGGATTTTGCGTCGCGGCCTCGGCGACCCGACCATCCGCCTGTCGGCCACGGACGCCTGGTTGGCCTTTGCGACGCCGCAGGGAGATGCGACGCTGCACATCTCGAAATTGTCACCCGCTGGCGTCGCTCGATTCGGCGCGTGGGGGCCGGGTGCGCGCTGGGCCATCGATTTCGCGCCGGAGCTCTTGGGCAGCCAGGACGATTGGGCGCGCTTCGATGAGCCGGACTTCTTCGCCGCCCTGCCCGAAATAGTGCAGCGCCAGCGCAGGGAACATCGGGATATGGTGCTGCCGCGGACCCACCGGATCTTCGAGCATGCCGCCGGTGCGGTGCTGGAACAACGCGTCACCGGTATCGAAGCTAATCATGCGTGGCGCTGGCTGATCCGGCACCATGGAAGACCTGCACCGGGCCCGGCGCCCGACGGGCTGCGGCTTTTTCCGCGCCCGGAACAAATCGCGGCGCTCAAACGCTGGGATTGGCAAGGCGCCCGGGTTGAGAATCAGCGGGCGCAGACCTTGGGCAGGCTAGCGTTCGCCGCGAGCCGTTTGGAATGGTGGGCCGCCCCGGAACTGGGTGAGATCAAGCCGCAGGCTAGTGGCGCGGGCACCCTGGAAGCTGCGTTGCTGGCCATACCCGGGATCGGGCCTTGGACGGTTGCCGAAACCTTGCAGCGTTCCCACGGCTCCCCCGACCACATTTCGGTCGGCGACTTTCATCTGGCAGGGTTCGTTGGCCAGATGCTGACCGGCCGTCGCGTCAAGGATTCGACAATGCTTGAGCTGCTGTCGCCTTTTGCCGGACAGCGCCAGCGCCTGATTCGGCTGCTTCTGCTTTCCGGCCAGAAAAAGCAAAGCTTCGGGCCACGCTATGCCCCGTTGGATCATCGAGGTCGTTAGTAGCCCGAAGCTTTAGTTGCTAGATAGCTTTTGTACTATTCCGCCTGCGCGCCTTCCTCGGCGATCTGCGCGTGCACCTCGGACATGTCGATGCCCTTCACTGCGGTGACTAGATCTTCGAGCTGGGCCGCATTCAGTACACCAGGCTGGGAGAAAACCAGGACCTTTTCGCGGAATGCCATCACGGTCGGAATCGACGTGACATTGGCAGCGCGGGCCAAACCCTGTTCGGCTTCGGTGTCCACCTTCGAGAACACAACGTCAGGGAACTTTTCCGAAGTTTGCTCATAAACCGGCGCGAACTGACGGCAAGGACCGCACCACGCTGCCCAAAAATCAACGAGCACAATGTCATTGTCTTCAATCAGCTGGGCGAATTCTGCTTCGCTCACATTTTTAGTTGCCATGCTTACACGGTAGCCGAATTCGGCCACAAGTACGTAGCTGAGAGACATGGAGCGCAGTTCGAAAACCCGAAATATCGGGATTTTTGCGTACTTTTCCGGAGATGCAAAAAACTCCCAGATCCTAAGATCTGGGAGTCATTTGTGGCAGATACTGGATTCGAACCAGTGAAGGCGTTGCCAGCTGATTTACAGTCAGCCCCCTTTGGCCACTCGGGTAATCTGCCCCGTTTGTTCACGTCGGAACGAGAAATAACTCTACAGGAGTTTCGGGGACTTGTGAAATCGAGAGGCGCATTTTTGATGTAAGCCTGATCACAGCCCAAATTCGCGCTGCTAAACCGGTAGGCTATGAAGCGAATTGGACCCGTAGAACACCAAGGAGAAATCACATGGCTAGCGATTCCACTTTTGATGTCGTCAGCAAGGTAGACAGCCAAGAAGTCGCCAACGCACTACACCAGGCCCAGAAGGAAATCGTGCAGCGATACGACTTCAAGGGCGTCGGCGCCGAGATCGATTACAGCGGCGAGAAGATCCTGATGAAGGCCAACGCCGAGGAGCGCGTCAAGGCTGTGCTGGACATCTTCCAGTCCAAACTGGTCAAGCGCAACATCTCGCTGAAGTCCTTGGACGCTGGCGAACCTTATGCTTCGGGCAAGGAGTACCGCATCGAGGCGTCCATCGTCGAGGGCATCGCCCAAGACGTTGCCAAGAAGATCAATAAGCTCATTCGCGACGAAGCGCCGAAGGGCGTCAAGTCCACCATCCAGGGCGACGAGCTGCGTGTTTCGTCCAAGTCCCGCGACGACCTGCAGGAGACCATGACGCTGCTGCGCGGCTTCGACGAAGCTGACCTCCAGTTCGTGAACTTCCGCTAGGAACCCGCCGGAGCGCCAATGACAAAGCCGTTGCCAACGAACAGTTGGCAGCGGCTTTGTCATTGCATGGTGAATTTTCAACCGAAGTATTTAGCGGCCTCGGGCCATCGCTTCCAAACGGGCTACTCGGTCGTCCATGGATGGGTGGGTCGAGAACATCTGCTTCAGGCGCGAGCCGAAGGGGTTCGCGATCATCAGGTGCGAGCTGTTCACCAGCTTCTGGTCTTGCGCGGCAAGCGGGGCGGCGCTGATCCCGGATTCAAGCCGGCGTAAGGCGCTGGCCAGCGCCAGCGGATCTCCGGTGAGTTTGGCGCCATCTTCATCCGCATCGAATTCACGGGTTCGGCTCACGGCCATCTGGATGAGCGACGCGGCAAGCGGTGCCAGCAAGGACATGGCAATCAACGCGATCGGGTTGACGTTGCGGTTGTCCCGTCCGCCGAAGAACAGCATGAATTGGGCGACGGAGGTAATCACGCCGGCCACGGCCGCCGCCACCGAAGAGGTGAGGATGTCCCGGTTGTACACGTGCATCAGTTCGTGGCCCAGCACGCCGCGCAGCTCGCGCTCGTCGAGCAGCTGCAAGATTCCCTCGGTGCAGCATACCGCGGCGTTCTGCGGGTTGCGGCCGGTCGCGAAGGCGTTGGGCGAGGTCGTTGGGGATACATAGAGCCGCGGCATCGGCTGCTGGGCGTTAATCGACAGCTCGCGAACGATGCGGTACATGGCCGGCTGATCCGCTTCGGTGATGGGGTAGGCGTGCATCGAGCGCAGGGCGATCTTGTCGCTGTTCCAGTAGCCATAGGCGGTGGTGCCCACGCCGATCAGGGCAAAGATCCAGATGAATGAGCCGTTTCCGCTGCCGAAGGAAATCAGCGAGCCGAGCGCCAGCAGGAGGGCAAACATGCCACCGAGCAAAAGCGCGGTTTTGAAGCCATTGTTGTGTTGATGCACCTTAGGTCCACTCCCATATACGAAATCCCATTGCGGTTCCCTTTAGTGTATTTGAACGAGCCAGTCGATGTTTTTGTTCCCAGCCGGAGGCCCGCGCACCGGGTGCGAGATGGATCACGGCGCCCCTCGCGGATGTGCTTTAGTTCCCGGCTCTTTCCAGATCGAGCCGCGGCGTGACTACCATCACCTTGTACGGCCGCGCCCGGCCGTTGGGCATACGATCGACTCATAATGCTCGATCCATGGCGCCCTTGCGGCCCGTGGCGGCTCGGTGGAAGTAGAAACGATTAACTAATGAGTTCCGGCAGCAATAAACCCGTTCGCTCCGAACATTCCCTTGGCCTGATCCAAGGCACGACCGCATATTTGGTCTGGGGCCTGCTCCCCCTGTACTTCCTGTTGTTGCCGGAAATCTCCGCCTTCGAATTCGTCGCCGTGCGCATCGTCTTCTCGCTGGTTTTCTGCGCCCTGCTGCTGTTCGCGACCAAGCAGATTCGCTTGTTCCTCAGCATGTTCAGGGATCGCCAGGCGGTGGGCCGGCTGGCGCTGGCCAGCGTGCTGATCGCGGTGAACTGGACGCTCTATGCCGTGGCGGTGCTCACCGGCCATGTCCTTGAAGCCTCGCTGGGCTACTTCATCAATCCCATCGTCGCCATCGTGCTCGGCGTGATTGTCCTGAAGGAAAGGCTGAGCCGGTTGCGGTGGTCCGCCTTGGCCGTTGCCACGATCGCGGTGCTGGTTCTGACTTTCGGCCTCGGCCGGGTCCCGTGGATCTCGCTGGGCTTGGCGTTTTCCTTCGGCTTCTACGGACTGGTCAAGAGCCAGGTGGGGAAAAGCGGTACGGCCCTTGGCGCGCTGACCATGGAAACGCTCATCTTGGCGCCGCTCGCTGGCGGCTTCCTGATCTGGACGTCGAGCCAGGGCGCCTCGGCGCTAGCCGGCGTTGAGTTACCGATGCTGGCCCTGTTGGCTGCCAGCGGCATTATCACCGCCGTGCCATTGCTGCTTTTCGGCGGTGCCGCACGCCGCCTGCCGCTGAGCACCCTGGGCTCCTTGCAGTTCTTGGCACCGATCATGCAGTTCATCCTCGGCCTGCTGGTTTTCGGCGAGTCGATGCCGGTGGAGCGTTGGATCGGCTTCGGGTTGGTCTGGGCGGCGGTTGTGCTGATCATTCTCGACATGGTTCGCACGCCGCGGGCAGGGCGCGGCCCGGAACCTAAACAGGTTAGTTGACGCACGAGAGGCCTGGTTCAACAGAACCAGGCCTCTCGTGTTTGAGCGAGTTACGCGTGCTTGCGAATCGCTGCCTCGAGGACGTCGAAGGCTTCGCTCAGCAGAGCGTCCCCGATGACCAGCGGAGGCAGCAGGCGCACCACGTTGCCGTAGGTACCGCAGGTGAGGATCAGCACCCCCTGGGCCAGGCACTCGGCGGCGACCTTCTTGGTCAGCTCCGCGTCTGGTTCCTTGCCACCGGCCTTGACCAGTTCGAGGGCAACCATCGCGCCGCGGCCGCGAACGTCACCCAGCGCCGAAACATCCTTTTGCAGGGCTTCGAAGCGGGCGAAGAACTGCTTTTCGATCTCGCGGGCGCGCCCGGCCAGATCCTGCTCTTCCATGAACTTGATGCTCTCCAGCGCCGCGGCCACCGCGACCGGGTTGCCGCCGTAGGTTCCGCCGAGTCCGCCGCCGTGCACCGAATCGAGCAATTCTGCGCGCCCGATGAGTCCCGACAGTGGCATGCCGCTGGCGATGCCCTTGGCCACGGTCACCAGATCGGGTTCGATCCCTTCGATTTCCGAAGCGAACCACGCACCGGCGCGGGCAAATCCGGCCTGGACTTCATCGGCGATGAAGACGATGCCGTTTTCCTTGGCCCATTCGACCACGCGTGGCAGGAAGCCGGTGGCCGGGACGATGAAGCCGCCCTCGCCCTGGATTGGCTCGATGATGATCGCGGCAATCTGGTCGCCGCCAATCTGCTTCTCCATGGCCAGGATCGCGCGCTCGGCGGCTTCCTTTCCGGAGATGTTCGGGTTTTCCTCGCGGTATGGGTAGCTCATTGGCATCCGGTAGATCTCCGGTGCCAGCGGACCGAAGCCGCGCTTGTAGGGAGCTGCCTTGGCGGTCAGGCCCATGGTGAGGTTGGTGCGGCCGTGGTAGGCGTGGTCGAAGGCGACAACCGCCTGGCGGCCGGTAGCCACACGAGCAACCTTGATCGCGTTTTCTACCGCTTCGGCCCCGGAGTTGAAGAACACCGCGCGCTTCTCGAAGTTGCCCGGAGTGATCGCTGCGAGCTTCTCGGCCAGCTCGATGTAGTTCTCATAAGGGGCCACCATGAAGCAGGTGTGGGTGAAACGAGCCGCCTGCTCGGCAACGGCCTTGGCCACCGCAGGGTTGGAAGCGCCTACGGAGGTCACGGCAATGCCGGAGCCCAGGTCGATCAGCTGGTTGCCGTCAACGTCGACGATGATGCCGCCATCGACATCGGCTGCGTAGACCGGCAGGCTCGATGCCACGCCGGCGGCGACCGCCTTGGCACGGCGGGCGCTCAATGCTTGGGACTTCGGTCCTGGGAAGGCACCATTAATCTGGCGTTTCTGCTCAATGCGGTAAGTAACGTCCACCGTGTTTCCTTTCGAAAAATATTGCCGGTCCTTGTTGCCGGAATGACTCTATCTAGAAGAATATGGCCGTGCGGCGTATTGCTCTACCCATACCAGCACAATAATGAACCACATTCACAGTGCACTTGCACAGAGAAAAAGCCTCCTCCGCTCCGGACGCTGGTCCGAAGAGGAGGAGGCTTAGTTCTTTAGGCAGTGGCCTGGTGTTTATTCGTTGCCAGTGGTGACCGGCTCGACATCGTCATCGTGCTTTTCCGGATTGCGCGAGAGATTCACTAGGCTGATCGCCAGGCCGCCCCAAATGGTCAACATGGCGATGATCATGAAGGTGATTGCAATGCCGCTCATGACTAGTACTCCTTTCCAACTGGATCGGGCAACTCTTCTGCCTCGACGTGTTTCTGATGTTCCGCAAATTCGGGATCATTCAGCTTCGACTTTTTGCTCCATGGAACGAGCGCGAGCAGCACCGCACCGACGATCAAGGCACCTGCCATGCCCCAGCCGAAGACACCGTTGAACCAGACCGGGTAGCCGGAATACGGCTCGGCGATCTTGGTCTGGATTTCGTTGATCAGCATGTAGCCAAGCGCTGCCGGACCGACACCACCGACGAGAACCATCCACGCGGTACCCAGCTTGATGGAGCTGTGGCGGTTCAGGTGCTTGGCCAGGCGCGGCAGCATGCCCAGGCCAGCGCCGAAGACAATGACCAGAACCAATGCACAGGCGAGAATGCCGAACTGGTTCACGAACGCGTCCATGGTATCCAGCAGGTACAGACCGGTGGTGGTTGGGAACAGAATCATCGAAACGAGCGCCACCGGAAGGGTCACCACCAAGGTAGCGGCCTTGCGGTTCCAGCCCAGCTTGTCTTGGAACGCCGCCACGATGACTTCGAGGATCGAAATCAGCGAGGTAATTCCCGCGAAGACCAGCGAACCGAAGAACAGCACGCCGATGACCGAGCCGAAAGGCGCGGCAGAAACGATGGTCGGGAAGGCAATGAAGGCCAGCCCAATGCCGCTGGCGGCCACATCGGAGACCGCGGAGTTCGCGTTGTAGGCCATGAAGCCCAGCGCCGCGAAAACGCCAATGCCGGCAAGCAGTTCGAAGCTGGAGTTGGCGAAGGCCACCACGTAGCCCGAGCCGGTCAGGTCGCTCTTGCGCCTCATGTACGAGGAGTAGGTGACCATGATGCCGAAGGCGATGGACAGGGAGAAGAAGATGTGGCCGAAGGCCGCAGCCCAAACCCCTGGGTTCGACAATGCTTCGAAGTTCGGAGTGAAGAAGGCGTTCAGGCCATCGACTGCTCCGGGAAGGAAGACGGACTGGACCACAAGGATCAAGAACATCACGATCAGCAGCGGCATGATGAAGCCGTTGGCACGCGAAATGCCCTTGTTGACACCGGCGACCATAATGATGATGGCTACCAGCCAGACGCCGAGCATCGGCCCGAAGACCCCGCCCACGATATCCATCGAGACACCGGCTTCGGGTGCGACCTGGAGGAAGTCGCTCTGGAAGAAGGCACCAGCGCCATCGGGGTTGTCATCCCAGGCCTTCGTGAGGGAGAACCAGCAGTACATGGCCGCCCACGCGATAATTGCCGCGTAGTAGATGGCGATAATGAAGCAGATCAGTACCTGCCACCAGCCAAGCACCTCGGCCTTGCGGCTCGCCCGGCGATATGCCAGCGGGGCCGAACCTCGGTAGCGGTGGCCTATCGAATAGTCAAGGAATAGCAGTGGAATACCGGCGCAGAGAATTGCGACGAGGTATGGAATGAGGAACGCGCCGCCACCGTTCTCGTAGGCGACATAGGGGAAACGCCAGATGTTTCCCAGACCAACGGCTGAACCAATCGCCGAGAGAATAAAAAGCTTGCGCGACGAGAACGTCTCGCGCTTGCCTTCAGCGAGTGGAGCGCCCTTTTTCAAAGATGGAGTGCTCATGGCACTAAACTAGCGCAAATGGTTCACATTATGGGCAATTCTCCAAGAAAAATGTCCATAATCTGAACAACTTCGTTTTTCGGGAACTTTTGCGCGGCACCATAGAATTGCGGTATGGCAATCACACTACGCGCCCTATTGGCCCTTGACGAGCTGGATCTTCGTCCGCTCAACGATCATTCGGCAGCCAATGACACCGCAATCACCTGGGGCGCGGTCACCGAACTTCTCAATCCGGCAGACTTCCTCACCGGTCGAGAAATCGTGCTCACCACGGGCGTACGGCAGAAGACGACGGCCAGCCAACGAGAATTCGTCAAGACCCTCGCGCAGAACGACGTCGTGGCCTTGGGATTCGGTACCGGCTTGGGCCACAAAAATGTCCCAGCCTCGATCTTGCAAACAGCAAATGAGGTCGGTCTCCCGGTCTTCGAGGTTCCCTATCAGATTCCCTTTGCCGCAATCACTCGAATCATCGCCGAGGCGCTGAACGCGGACCACCTGCAGCGGCTCGAACGGCTGCTGCGCTCGCACCAGCGGCTGACCCGCGCATTGCTGTCCTCCGATCTGGACACCATGCTCGACGAACTCGCCCGGATATTGAAGACCGACGTGGCGTTGACACTTTATGGCGAATGCATCAGTGGCAACTACGATGCGCAACGCGATTGGAATAGCCTGCCGGTGGCCACCGGCATCCGCGACAAATGCGTTCTGCACCTGGCGCAGCCGTACGCGCCGGATCCTCTGATCGAATACGCGCAGTCGCTGATCGGATTGGAAGTTGCCAACAACGCCCGGCTGCTCGCCTCGGAGCGCCAATCCAACGGGCAGGTGCTGGCGGACCTGGCCGCCGGCACGCTGGCCGGGGACGATGCGACGGTCAGAATCGGCGCGCTGGGGCTCAATCCGAAGCGCGAGCATGCGGTGATCCTGATTCAGGCCGCGACGCACCCCGAACGCCTACCGGCGCTTCCCTTGCCAGCCGAACTGAGCTCACAGGTTTCCGTGATCGTCGAGGACCGCCTGGCGATTATTGTGGCGCACAACCAGCTGCAGCATTCGGTTCGACGACTTGATACCTATCTGAATGACGCGGGTATCACCACACGGGTGGGATATGGCGGGCGCTACCCGAATACCCCGGGCATCCGGTGGAGCTATTTTGAAGCTCTCGAAGCCTTGCGCCATGGTGACCGCGTCAACGTGCCCAATAAGTTGTCGCTAACCTCGCTGTTGCTTGCCGCCCGAGATGTGCCCTTGCAGGACCTGGCCGAGGAAGCCTTGGGGCCGATTCGCAAATTTGATGCAACTCACGATTCCGACCTCGAACGGACGCTGCGTGAGTACCTTAATCGCGACGGTTCGGTGGGCGCCGTCGCGGAATCACTGGGCTTGCACCGCAATACCGTGCGCTATCGCATGCAGCAGATATCCGAACTCACCGGGTACGACCCGAACGTCACAAGCGATCGTGTGCAGCTGTGGATCGCGTTGAGCGCACTTGAACTGGGCTAATTCTCGATAGGATAAAGACATGGCTGACATGTTTCTTGAGAAGTTCCGTTCCCTCGTCCCCAAGTACCTTGAGGACCAGTGGAATGAAGCTGACGGATTGACCGCCGAAGAATTGGCCGAGGGGCTGGCCCAATCGGGGGTTTCCATTCCTTTCGTGCTCGAAGAGTTCTACCTTGCGGTGGGTAATAACGAGGATTTCACCGAGGCCTACCATTTCTTCTTCGATCCCGAAGAGCTGGAAATCGACGGGGACTACCTGTTGTTCCTCGAAGACGAAGAAGAGAAATACGTTTGGGGCTTTAAAGCCTCCCAGCTCGACGTGCCGGATCCGATCGTTTACCGCCGCAATAATGCCAAGGGAACCTGGGTCAGCGAAGAAGGAACCTTCAGCGAATTCACCTTGGACCTGTTCAGCTGGGTCTTCGAAGAACTAGCCGCCGAACTGGATGACTAGTGCTGCATAGTTCCCACGAACCAGCAGGATATCGTTGCCCTTTTTGCGAGCTTGTCAACGAGCAGCCATTTAGCGAAGGCAACCTCTGCGCGCCGAGCGATCTGATCTATCAGACCGAATTGGTGGCCGCGATCATGGCCTGCGACGGATTCGGGAACTACGGCGGTCATGTGATGATCATTCCCACGGCGCATTTGGAAGCGCTCTACGACCTGGATGAGCGAACCGGCTCTGCCATTATGTGGGAGACCAAGCGCGTCGCCCTGGCGATGAAATTGGCGTGGAATCCGGAAGGAACCAGCACCCGCCAGCACAACGAGCCTGCGGGCAATCAGCATGTCTGGCACTATCACCAGCATGTGTTTCCGCGCTATGCAGACGACGAGCTGTACCGCCAGCTGCGCCATCGCGTCCCGGTCGACGACCGGGCGCAGAAGGCCAGGGAGCTGCGCGCGGCGCTATGCTCGCCCGAGCACCCAAACCGCCTTCAGCAGGACGAAATCATCCGCTGACAGGACCGCTCACAGGGCCTGATGTTTCCAAGCTCGCGCACCTGGCGCGCACGGTTGGCCGCCCAATTCTGCGGAACGAGCGAATCCTTGCGGCCCAACCCGTTCTACGGCCTGGCGTTTTGCCTCATCCTGCAAATGCCCTTCGCCAAGAAACCGGTAGCCGGCTGGCGGATTAAAAACAAAGCGCTGCTGGCGATCCCGGATGAGACCGCCAGCAGCGCATATTGTCAGTGGGCCTAAGCCTCGCGGGTCACTACTGCATCGGCGAAGGAAATCAGCGCCTGCTTGATGGTTCCCTCGGGCAGTGGCGCAAGTACGGCAATGGCGTCGTCCGCCCAGCGGCGGGCGACCTTCCATGCTTCGGCGGTGGCCGGGTGCGCGGCGACCGCCGCGACGGCGACCGCCAGCGCCTCATCGGTGCTCAAGTCCGCCTCGACCAGCGCTACCGCCGCCTGCGCCGCTTCGTCACCGTGCTCGGCTGCCTGGCGCAGCAGCAAGATTGGCAGCGTCGGCACGCCTTCGCGCAAGTCCGTGCCGGGAGTCTTGCCCGACTCGGCTTCCTTGGACGCAATATCAATCACGTCGTCGGCAACCTGGAAGGCGACGCCAACCTTTTCACCGTACTCGCGCAGCACGTCGATAAATTGTGGGCAGCCGCCGAAGTTGGCTCCATAGGCCCCAGAGGTTGCCAGCAGGGAAGCGGTCTTGTCGCTGATCACCTGAATGTGATGGGCAATCGCGTCTTCGCTTTCGCGCGGGCCGATTGACTCGTGCAACTGGCCGAGGCACAGCCTCTCGAAGGTGCGCGCCTGCCAATTCACCGCCTCGGTACCGAGCTCGGCGCCAAAGACCGACGCGCGGGCGAAGATCAGGTCCCCGGCGAGGATGGCGACAGAGTTTCCCCAGACCTCATGGGCGGTCGGTGCACCGCGACGCATGGGAGCTGAGTCCATCACGTCATCGTGGTACAGCGTAGCCAGGTGGGTTAACTCAACGATAGCGGCGGCCTTGATGACCTCGTCGTTGATGCCCTCGCCGAGCAGCGCCGCGAGCAGCACCAGCAGGGGGCGCACACGTTTACCGCCAGCCTCCACAAGGTGGCGGCTGGTGGCATCTATCAGCGGGTCGGAGTTGGCGATCGCGTCGCGCAGCAGCTTCTCAACCTTGGCCATGCCGGTGGAGATGGCGGGACCAAACTCCGGGTCCTCGGCGATCAGCGCGAAGCCCGAGGGAAGATTGATGGCCGCAGCGAGCACCGCGGTTTCAGGATTCAGCTCAATCGAGTCGGACACGTCGTGCCCGGCTGCGGTCCAGTTGCTCTTGGAATCAGTCACTGTTTTAAGGCTTACTTATCTTTCATCGGGTTGGTCATCGCAGAGTGCGAAGACTCCATGCATGCCAAATGCACGCAAACTTCACTCTAGCCGATGCTTACCAGTCAACGTCTTCGGGCGCTCCGCAACCACCGTCAATGACAGTCGAAGTACCTGAACTGTATTCGCCCCCGAGTTTACCGGTTGCTGCAGGCGCGGAGGAACAGACCCGGCGCATCTCACATGGGTGAGCAGCAACACCTCCACGCGACCGTCCAGCCCGTTGCGCGGTAGGCTTAGCCTTATCATGTCTGCCGATTCGACCGCTCTCGCCGCCAGCGCGCATCAATCTACGACACCGGCCCTGACCAGTGTCACCTTCGATTTCAAAGATGCCGCGCAGTCATTAATTTCCGACTCCCTGCGCCACCACGCCATGGTTTGGACGCGCAACGGAAATGGCCTCGTCGGGTTCGGCGTCGCCGCCCAGATCCACACGCAGGGCGAAGAACGCTTCGCACAGGCCCGGGGATGGTTTGCCCAAATCATCAAGCTGGCGCAGATCACCGACCCTATTGCCCGTCCCGGCAGCGGCCTGGTCGCCTTCGGTTCCTTCGCTTTCTCCTTCACCAGCACCTTCGCCTCACGGCTGGTCATCCCGGAGGTCGTGCTGGGCAAGGACGGGGATCAGGCCTGGATCACGATCACCGGACCGGCAAAGAAGCTCGAAGGGATGGAATTTGCCGACGCCCTGCGATTGGCCGAGGCAAAGCTCGCAAGTTCGGCGATTCCCGCCCAGGACCCAGGGGAAATCGAGCTCACCACCGGCCAGCTCACCGCGGGATCCTATCTGGAAGCCGTGACGGCGGCGCTGGGACAGTTCGAAGAGCGAGGCATTTCCAAACTGGTGCTGGCACGCGACATCCTGGCCCGGAGCACCAAGCCGATCGATCTGGCCTCGGTGCTGCGCACCTTGACCGAACAATATGAGAATTGCTGGACCTACGCCGTTGATGGTTTGGTTGGTGCGACTCCGGAGATGCTGGTGCGCGTCACCAACGGGCTTGCCGAGGCTCGCGTGCTGGCCGGTACCCTGGACCGGGCCATCGAAGGCGCCAACGCGCCCGGATACGCGCAGGAAAAGCTCTTCGAGGATCCCAAGCAGCGCCACGAACACCAGTTGGCCATCGATTCGCTGACCGAATCCTTGAATCCAATTTCCCACGGCATGCAGTCGCCCGAGGAACCGTTTATCCTGGCGCTGCCCAATGTCTGGCATCTGGCAAGCGACGTCCGCGCCGAATTGCGCGCCGACGCCGAGGGCCAGCTCCCCTCGGCACTGGATGTTGCGCAGATTTTCCACCCGACCGCCGCGGTGTGCGGCACCCCGACGAAGCCGGCCGGAGTATTGCTGCGTGAGTTGGAAGGCATGGACCGCGGCCCCTATGCCGGGCCGGTGGGCTGGGTGGATAGCCGCGGGGATGGCGAATTTGGCATCGCGTTGCGTGGCGGAATGCTCGAAGCGGAGAATCTCATGCGGCTCTACGCAGGATGCGGCATTGTGCCCGGCTCCGAACCGGAAGCCGAACTGGCCGAGTCCTGGGCCAAGATGCGTCCGATGCGCCAGGCCCTGCGCGCAGAATAGAATCCAGCAGCATCTGAGAGCCAAGTCTGAGCATAAGTAAAACTTATGCTTTGCGCTTCATGTGTGATGGAAATCTCGGTCTCGTGTGTCCGTGGTTATGATTGTTCCTACGCAATGATCCACTCGCATTACCGAAAGTAGGTTCTGATCCTATGCGTCCTCTCAAGAAGCGCTTCGTCTCAACTCTCGCCGTCTCCTCGGTGGCCCTCCTGGCCCTCACCGCCTGCGGTTCGGGGACTTCCGACGAGTCCGAAGACAGTGGATTCCCGGTCAACGCCGGCAAGCTCACCTTCTGCTCCGATATCCCCTACGAGCCCTTCGAATTTGTCCAGGACGGAAAGAACGTCGGCTTCGACATGGACATCGCTGCCGAAATCGCCAAGGATGCCGAGCTCGAGCTGAATGTCATCGATGCCAGCTTCGACTCGATCGAGTCGGGCCTGTTCAGCGTCCAGTGCGATATCGCGATCTCCTCGGTCTCCATCACCGAGGAACGTTCAGCCAAGATGGATTTCTCCACCCCCTACATGGACGATGATCTGGTGCTGATCGCGGCCGAAGGTTCGGGAGTTACCGATCTGGAGTCCGCGAAGGGCAAGAAGGTCGGCGTACAGCAGGCGACAACCGGCGAGAAGTACGCCAAGGAGCAGGGGCTCACCGACACCATCGGCTATGAAGATGCCGGCCTGCAGACCCAGGCGCTTCTAGCGGGCCAGGTCGACGCGCTGCTGGGCAACCAGTCGGTACTTGGCTACACCATCAAGGACAAGCCAGGCTACAAGGTGGTCGCAGACTTCAAGACCGGCGAACAGCTGGGCATCGCGGTGCCCAAGGAACAGGCCGAAACCCTCGAGCTGGTCAATGGCACCCTGAAGCGTCTGACCGATGCCGGAACCATGGAAGAACTGACCGTGAAGTGGTTCGGCGAGAAGTAATTCTGCGTCGCTGAACGAATGAACACCAGGCGGAGTCGAGGCGAGACTCAAAAAGTCCTCGCCGCGGCTCCCCTTACCTTTACGAGAGGTTTTCAAGCATGGCAATGACTACGAGTCAGCGTGCCCGCATGAGCAAGACCATCCAGATCGTGATCTTCGTGATCGCGGTCGTCGCGATTCTGTTTGCCGTGGACTGGGAAAAGGCGCGCTATGCGTTCTTCTCCTTCGAAAAATTGGGACCGATGTTCCCGGACATGATCCTCATCGGCCTGAGAAACACCGTGTTCTACACGGTGATTTCCTTCGCCTTTGGCCTGGTCCTGGGTTTGCTCCTGGCCCTGATGAAGATGGCCTCGTTCGCACCGTACCGGTGGTTCGCCACCGCATTCATCGAGTTCTTCCGTGGCATTCCCGCCATCCTGGTGCTCTTGGCCTTCGGATTCGGTTTGCCTCAGGCATTTGGAACCAACTGGCCACAACCGGTGAACATCATGTTCGCCTTGGGCCTGGTCTCCTCCGCCTACATCGCGGAGACCCTGCGCGCAGGTTTGCAGGCTGTGCCCAAGGGACAGACCGAGGCAGCCCGCTCCCTGGGCATGCCCGCCTGGCGTGCCATGGTCACCATCGTGATCCCGCAGGCGTTCAAGATCGTGCTCCCTCCGATGACCAACGAAATCATCTTGCTGACCAAGGACACCTCGCTGGCCTTCATCCTCGGTGCCGCCTTCACCCAGTACGAGATGACCAAATTCGGTCGTGACGGCATCTCATCGCTGGATGCAGGTATCACCCCGCTGGTGGTTGCCGGTCTGTTCTACCTGGTGATCACCATTCCGCTGAGCCTGATTGCTCGTAAGTTCGAATCCCGCTCGGCGCGGACCAAGCGATAGTTAGGAACAGAGAATGACGACTCCAAACAATGAGCTATCGGTCAAAGCTTCGGGCGTGAACATCGTCGGCCTACGCAAGGCCTACGGTTCAAATGAAGTGCTCAAGGGAATAGACCTCGAGGTCAAACCGGGCGAAGTGGTGTGCCTGATCGGCCCATCGGGTTCCGGCAAGTCCACCTTGCTGCGCTGCGTGAACCTGCTCGAACAGCCCAACGGCGGAACCATCCACGTGGCAGGTTTTGAGACCACCGATTCGGAGGTCAATCTGGATAAGATGCGCCAGCATGTGGGCATGGTCTTCCAGCAGTTCAACCTCTTCCCGCACCTGACGGTGTTGGAAAACTGCACGGTGGCCCAGCTCAAGGTGCTCAAGCGGAATAAGAAGGACGCCAGCAAGATCGCCCTGAGCAACCTGGAACGGGTGGGCCTGGGCGACTTCGGCGAACGCTACCCGGATCAGCTCTCCGGTGGGCAGCAGCAGCGCGTGGCGATCGCCCGCGCGCTATCGATGGAACCAACGCTGATGCTCTTCGATGAGCCAACCAGCGCCTTGGACCCGGAGACGGTCGGAGAAGTTCTTTCGATTATGAAGAACCTCGCCAAGTCCGGCATGACGATGCTGGTGGTGACCCACGAGATGAGCTTCGCCAAGGAAGTTGCCGATCGTGTGGTGTTCATGGACGGAGGCGTCGTGGTCGAAGAAGGCAAGGCCGTGGACGTGATCGGCAATCCGCAGCAGCCGCGTACGCAGGACTTCCTGCGTCGGGTTTTGGACCCAACGCACGTAGACCTCTAGGCGATACGGTCCGCTAAAAAGCAGGGCGTGGAGTCAGCGATCGCTGATTCCACGCCCTGCTTTTTTGGGATTATGCGGGCCAGCGAAGCTCGGTTATGCGCGAGCTGAGTTCAAGGTTATCGGCCCGCAACCCCGCTCTGCTCGCACCGATTTCGATCAGCCGCAGCTTGCCTGCCTTGGGGGCCCGCAGTGCCTCGCGTAGCTCGGTCGGCGTCGCCACCCGTTGGTATTGCCATCCATAAGCCGCCGCCAGCGCCTCCAGCCGGGCATTTTGCGGCGTGGCGAAGAGCCGCTCGACCGCCTGCGCGTAGCGTCCTGACTGCTCTACCTGGCCGTGTTCCAGCGTGGAGAAGATCGCGCCTCCCCCATCGTTGTAGACCACCACGTCGAGGTCCGGCTCCGCTTCCCCCGGGGTCCAGGCCAGGGAACTGGCATCATGCAGGAAGGTGATATCTCCCATCACGCTCAGCGTCGGTTCACCGGTGGCCAGCGCCAGGCCCAGCGCGGTCGAGATCGTTCCGTCGATCCCGGCAAGCCCGCGGTTGGCGAATACCGTAGCCCCGGCCGCGGCGGCGGGAATCGCGGCTAGATCGAAGTCGCGGACGATATTCGAGGATCCCAAGAGCAGCGGGCCGGAATGCGACCGCCAAATTTCCTCGGCAACCACCGGGCCGCTGAGTGGCGTTTCGGGTGCCAGACCCTGCCGCACGGCGAGCGCCTGGGCATCTAGCTCCTGCCAGCTCGCCAGCCAACCCTCCGGCGCGGCCCCGGCGAATTCGACCAGTTTCTCCGGTTCGCCAATCACCATTTCGCGGCGGCGTCCGGGTTCATACCAGGCCACCGGTCCCGGCTGCCAGATCGCGCTGGACACCGCGGGGTTCGCCAATAACTTCCCCACCGGGCGGCTGAGCGTAGGACGGCCGAAAAGCACCACGCGGTCAATCTGCTCCGCCCCCACGGCAAGCAATGGCCGGTAGTGGCCGATGGCCTGGGCTGAGTAGCGCGCATTGGAGGACGGTTCGGCGAACAGCGGCAGTCCGAGCGCCTCGGCGAAGATTTGGGCTTCGGCGCCGGCTCCATGGCCGGCGACCACGACGGTTCGGCGGGTTGCCAAGGTCTCGGGCCTAGCCCAGGTTGCCGGCGCCGTGGCCGTGTGCCAGCGCCCCGGGGCCAGGTCGGTCCAGGGCTGATTCGCGACGCGGTCTGCTTCTCCGGGGGTCAGCGGGTCGCGGAACTGCAGGTTCAGCTGCACCGGGCCCGCTGGATGCTGGGTTGAACCTGCCAGGGCCGCAAGTGCTTGGGCAAGCGCTGGTGCCGGGTCGGCACCGGCGGCGACGTTCAACGCGGCACGCACGTGGGGGCCGAATAGGTTCTTCTGGTCGGTGCTTTGGCTTGCTCCGGTCCCCAGTAGCTCATCGGGACGGTCGGCCGAGAGCACCAGCAGCGGCGTTGCCGTGTGGTTGGCCTCCATTATGGCCGGCAGCAGCTGCCCGATCGCGGTTCCGGAGGTGGCGGCCAGCGCTACGGGAGTCTTTGATCCGTGGCTCAGCCCCAGCGCCAGGAAGCCTGCCGAACGCTCGTCGATGCGTACGTGTATCCGCAAGTGTCCGGCGGCTTCCGCCTCGGCTGCGGCGTAGGCCAGGGGCGCGCTACGTGAGCCTGGGGATAGCACCAGGTCGCGCAGCCCGGCGCGAATCAGTGCAGCCAGAACCTGACGCGCCGTGGCAATTGCCGGTTGTCCTTCGTCTTGCCGCGCGCTCACGCCGTGTTCCACCCCTGAAGTATCGCCTGAAAGCATCGGTTCAAGTCTATGCCCAGTTATAGCAAGACCCCGGTGCGGACGCTCAGTGCTGCACTGAGTCGCCCTCACCGGGGTCTAGGGTCGGCTAAGACTGAAGACTAGTCTTTGTTCTTGCCGTTTCCTTTGCCGTTGCCGTTTCCATTTCCGTTGTTTCCGTTGCCGTTGCCCTGCTTGAAAACCTGGACTACGGATGGGCGCGGGCCGTAGAACTGGCCCTTCCCGACCGAATCTGCGGAATTGATGAAGTCCGGGAAGAGGGAGGTCGGCTGCGCGAAGCTGCCGCCCTCGCCCGGGTGCTGGACCGAGACGAAGACCGAGTTGTCCTTGTCGTGCACCACCGGGCCGCAGGTCTCTGCACCGGTTGGCACGGCCAGGAACTGCTCGACCCGTCCGCGATCCTTGCCGTGCAGGCTGACCTTGTGCAACGCGTCAGACAGGCCGATGACCCCTGGTGCGCCATCGGTGGAGATCCACAGGTTACCGGCCGAGTCGAAGGCGAGGTTGTCCGGGCAAGAAATCGGCGAGACCTTGTCGGTCGGGTACCCGGAGAAGTAGGTCGAGGAATTGACCCGCGGGTCTCCGGCGACCAGCAAGATGTTCCAGGTGAAACGGGTGCTGGTTGCGTCGTTCCCGGCTTCGGTCATTTCCAGCACGTGGCCGTCGCGGTTCGCGATACGCGGGTTCTGCTCGGTGGCGCCTTCCTTGCCGGCCTTGCCGCGGTCGGTGTTATTGGTCAGTGCCACGTACACCTTGCCCGATACCGGGCTCGGCTCGACATCTTCTGGACGGTCCATCTTCGTGGCGCCGACCTTGTCCGCAGCCAAGCGGGTGTAAACCAAAACCTCGTCGAGGCTCATGCCTTCGACCATCGACTCGCCGTTGCGCACCAGCGGCAGCCACTGGCCGGTGCCGTCGAACGCGCCGTCCGTTGGGACCTGGCCGCTGCCGTCAAATTCGGAAACCGGGGAGTTTCCGGAGAATTTGGCCACGTATAGGTCACCCTCGTTGAGCAGGGACATATTGTGCTGGCGATCGTTCTTGCGGTAGGTGTCCTTCGAAACGAACTTGTAGATGTATTCGAATCGCGAGTCATCGCCCGAGTAGGCCACGGCCTTGCCGTTCTTCGCCACGCGCACGGTAGCGCCCTCGTGCTTGAAACGGCCCAGGCTGGTGTGCTTGACGGGGGTGGAGTTCGGGTTCTGCGGGTCGATCTCAACGATCCAGCCGAAACGGTTTGCCTCATTTTCGTAGCCCGCGTTGTTCAGGCCGAAGCGTGGATCGGTGTGCTCCCAGCCGCGGCCCGAAGCGCTGGTGCCGATGCCGTAGCGGGATTCCTCGGCGGTTCCGCGGCCCTGGAAGTACTGGTCGAAGTTCTCTTCGCCGGACAGCACGGTGCCCCACGGGGTGGTTCCGCCGGCGCAGTTGTTCAGCGTGCCGAGCACCAGCTTGCCGGTCGGGTCCGCGACGGTCTGCAGCAGCTCGCTGCCGGCGGCGGGACCGGTAACGGCGAATGGGGTATTTGCGGTGATGCGGCGGTTGCGTTCCCCGCCGACCACGTAGGTCCAACGCTTGTCGTTCTTCTTGCGCTTGATCTCCACGACGCTCAGGCCGTGGGAGCTCATCGCGATGCGGCGGGCCTCGTCGGTGTTCTCGGCAAACCACTGGGCATCGAACATCATGTCTTCGTTGGAGTACTCGTGGTTGGCCACCAGCACGCCGGTGCGTCCGGAATACTTATCGGCGATGATGTCCAGGTAGTCGCAGTTGTAGCCGAACTGCAGATCCTGGGCCTTGGCGGACTGCTTCGTGGCGTCGAATTCCGGGCTCGACTTGAATAGCGGATCGCCCCAACGGATGATCGCGTGCCAGTCATAGCCTTCGGGGACGCTCATATTGTCCACGGAACGCGAAACCGGTTCGATGGCTTCGAATTTCAGGTGGCCGCCCTTGCCGCGGCCGGTCTCTACCAGCGGTGCGGCCATGGCGCCCGGGGCGCCCAGCAGCTGTGGGCCGATAACCAGCGCCGAGGCGCCGACTGCGCCTAGGCCCAGCACGTTGCGGCGGGAGAGGGCCTGGTCGGCGATGTCCTTGAAGTAGCTATTACCCGAGGTGTTGCACTCTGGCTTAACGCAAGCGTCGCCGCATTTGAAGTGGCAGGTAGCTGCGGAACGTCCGCCGCGGGTGTGGCCCAGCATTGGCAACAGGGTTCGGATGGGATTCATAACTACGGCACTTCCTCATTCTTTGGCTCAAGTTCAGGGGAACGAACTAGTTGAGCTTTTCATCAAGAGGTGAGCTGTTGCCGTCGCGCAGGTTAACTGCGCGTAAACACCTGTCAGGAGCGATTTTCTGGCTGCTCCAGATACGCGTAGCAGTCACGGAGTCGTTGTTCCCACCAAATTCTGCGTGGCGCGGCGACCCGCAGCTTGTGCAATTTCTCAGCTTCCGGCTCCACTGGTCGAACCGGCAATTGACCGGCGGTGGCCAGCAACGGCTTCGATGTCACGTCGTCGGTGAATAGCGAGCCGGTGGACAGCCCGCAGGCGTAGGGAAGCTCCGGCAGGGCCGCAGCCAGGGCGGCGGCCTGCGCCAGCCCCACGGAGGTGTCCAGGGCACTGGAGACCACCACGTCCAGCCCTGACTTGGCGGCGATTTCCAGTACCGTCTTGATACCGCCCAGGGGTTGGGCCTTGATGACCATCAGGTCCGCTGCGCCCAGGCGGGCGACTTCGAGCGGATCGGTATGCTTGCGCACGGCCTCGTCGGCGGCGATTTTCAGCTCTACTCCGCGGGCGCGCAGCCGTTCGCGGACCTGGGCCAGCCCGGTAATTCCGGGAACCGGCTGTTCGGCGTACTGCAGGTCGTATTCCGCAAGGGCAAGGAGCGCGGTGATAGCTTCCTCGATCCCCCAGCCGGCATTCGCATCGACGCGCAAGGCGGCCTCCGGGAAGAGCTGGCGGGTCTTCGCGACCCGGGCAATGTCATCTTCCAGGCTCTGGCCCTTCTCGGCGACCTTGATCTTGATGGTGTGCGGTGCATCGTAGTTTGCAAGGACGCGGCTCACCTGGTTCGCGGCCACCGCCGGAAGCGTCGCATTCACCGGGATGCTGGAGCGCAGGGCCGGCGGGAAGGGCTGATAGGCGGCTTCGATGGCCGCGGCAAGCCAGCGCGAGGCCTCTGGCGGACCATATTCGAGGAAGGCGGAGAATTCCCCCCAGCCGGCCGACCCCTGAATCAGCAAGGCTTCACGCTCGGTCACCCCGCGGAATTTAACCCGCATGGGTAAACGCACCACGTGCGCATTCGTTATCAGTTCTTCCACCGGAGGCAGGGCAAAATTCATAAGCCTAGACTATCGATAGTGTCTAGGCTTACAGGCATCGGCGATAGGGCTGGTCGGCCAAAATGTGAGATTCTAGAGTCATGAGTCCGCGGTCATTCCTCCTTGCCCCTCGCCACCTTCGCTGGTGGTGGGCTTTGGTGCTGCTCGCCGGACTATTTGCCGTCGAATATTTGTTCTTCGTTCAGCTTCGCGTAGGGCAATGGGCCGATCAGGCTGCCTTCGTGGGGTGGACCCAGTGGTGGCCGCGCACGGAAATACTTGACCCGGTGCGCGAATTCTTGAATCTCCTGCCGTGGATCTGCGCCGGAATTTCAGGGATTTTCCTACTCTACCGAGTGATTCGGGATCGTAGTTTCCTGCGCGCGGCCCTTGCCGTCGCGGCGGTGGCCGCGGCGTTGCTGAGCACCCAAATACTCAAACATCTGCTCTTGGGACGGCCCGACTTCAATTTCGGCACGGCTGGCAATTCATTCCCGTCCGGACACACCACGGCCGCCGCGGCAGCCATGGGGCTGATGTATCTCATTTCGCCGCCAAAGCTCCGTCCGGTGGTGCAACCTATCGCCTGGATCTTTGCGACCGCCACGGGGCTCGCTACGCTGATTTGCGGATGGCACAGGCCCAGCGATATCGCCGGAGGATTCCTCATCGTGGCGTTCTGGCTGGTGCTGGCAAGCGCCATCCTGCAGCGCATCCAACCGCTGGCCCCGGTCGTTTCAGAATCGGCGTGGTCCCGTAAGACCGGGATTGGCTGCCTGGTGATCTGGTTTCTGGTTTTGGCTGCCTCGGTCCTGCTGCCGCACCCGCACATCCAGCGCATCCCCGAAGCGCTGCTGATCGCCTATGCGATCCTCGGATTGGTCCATGTGACTGCGGTTTCGCTCATCGCCGGGCTGTGCCTGCGCTCGGTAATCCTGGGTCCGACGCGCCAGCTGCAGAACTAGGCGGCCCCGCCGCGCCGGAGCACGGTCTATCTAACCACATTGGACTCTTGCGCTGCAGCCGATCAGGCTTGCTGCATTTTTGCCTGCAAGATCGCGGACGCGCGTTGCGACTCGGGTACGGTGACCGCGAAGCGTTTGCCGTTGTGCAGTTCAAATGCCAGCCCCTCGCTCTTGCGAAGCACCACGGCAGATCCTCCGGGGAAGAATCGCCAGCCCCAACCGCCCCACAGCGTTGGAGAAATTTCTTCGCTGTGCACTTCCTTGATCTGCTCCAGGTCAAGGGTGCGCAGCGGGAATCCGAAGATGGCCGAGGAGACCCGGAATTTATCGTCGTGGATTCGCACGCGCACCAGGCAGACTCCGAGAATCAATGGGGTCAGCAGCAGCACAAAGATCGATCCGGCGACCAGCAGCATGAGGCTTTCGGAACCGTCATCGCCCTTCATCACGGTCAGCATGAGGATACCCATCACCAGCGGGAATAGTCCCAGCAGCCAGAACCCCCACGGGGCGCTGGCTTTCTGGTTGAAGTTCTCGGCGGCAGTTTCCGGTTCGGGCATCACCGGTTCATCCACCGTGCGCCCCTGGGCTTGGGCTACGCGACGGCGGCGCTGTTCCTGGTGTTCGCGCGCGAATTGCTGGTATACCCCGGCAATCCAGACCGGCAGCAGGCCAATGAGCGAAGCGAGCACACCGACAAAGGTCAGCCCGCCGCTCACTGCCTGGGTGGGATCCCCTGCTAGTGCCGTAGGCACGGCGCAGACTACGAACAGGCCGGCGCTGGTCCACGCTGCCAAGGCGCCGAGGAACAGTAACGCAATATGCAGCATCGGCTTGCTGGCCAACGCTAGCGAGAGGAAACCCAGCAGCCCTCCGCCGATGGCGAGGCTCAAGCACACCGCCACAAAGACCCGGGTGTCGGTGAAGCCGTCGGGGTATGAACTTCCGGACCAGTGGGTGGCGGTAATCGCCGGCAGGCTCTCGCCCAAGACCAGTCTCGTTCCCAACACCGCCAGGAGCGGCAGCACCAGCAGGAGCGTGACCAGCGAACGGTGTTTGACCTCAAAGCGTGATGTTGAAATGATCGCATCCTATTCACTGGGGTTGGCGCTCGGCTGGAGCATGTCGATTTTTAATGCCCAGAATGCCTCGCCGAAGTATGTAAATCATTCTAGTAAACGCTTTATGGCTTGCAAATAATTCTTATGGTTGCGAATCATTTTGGTGCTTGGCCGGCAAATAGCTATCGCCCGGCACGGGGCCGGGCGATAGCTATTGGTTGATCTTCCCTACAGCGCTGTCAGGGCCGCCTTCGGATCGGTCATCGCATCCGCAACGAAACGCAGGAACCCTGCGGCCGTTCCGCCGTCGCACACCCGGTGGTCGAAGCTCAAGGTCATCTCGCAGATCGAGCGAACCTTGACCTTTCCGTTGACCACCCACGGTTTTTCGACGACCCGGCCAATGCCCATAATTGCCGCTTCTGGGTAGTTGATGATCGCGGCCGAGCCATCGACGTTGAACACGCCATAGTTGTTTATCGTGAATGTGCTGCCGGACAGATCGCTGACCTGCGCCTTGCCCTCACGGGCCAGGGCAGCGAGGCGGGCGAACTCTGCCGAGAGTTCTCCGGCGTTGAGCTTATCTGCACCGCGCACGTTCGGCACGACCAAACCGCGATCGGTCTGCGCGGCGAAACCAAGGTTCACCCCGTCGAACACGGTATGGCGCAACGAGCCATCGGCTTCGGTGTCGATGCGGCTGTTCATCGCCGGGAAGCGAGCCAGGCCGGCGACGGCGAAGCGTGAGATCATCGCGAGCATGCTTGGCGCACTGCCCTGCGCTTCCTTGAGCTTGCCGCGAAGCTTCAACAGCTTGGTGACATCCACGTCCACCCACACGGTGGCTTCGGGAATTTCTCGGCGTGAGGTAGCCATCGCGTTGGCGATGGTCCGGCGCACGCCGGTAAGCACCTGCGAGCTGGCCACCGGCAAGCCGGTGCGCGAATCGGCATCCGAGGAGGCCGGCTGTGCTGCCGAGCCCTGGGCAGGCTTGGCCTGCTCCTGCTTGGCCGCAGCAGGCGAATCGGCAGCAGCTGCGCCCTGGCCGATGAGCGACTGCACATCGCTGCGCAGAATCAGCCCGTCGGCTCCGGTTCCGCGCACCTGGTTGATATCCACGGAGTTTTCGCGAGCGAGCTTGCGCACCAGCGGATTGATAACCCGTGTTGCCACCGACGTCGTTTCGCTGGACGCCGCTGCCGTGGTGATCCCGTTGCGCGGGCGACGGCGGCGGCTGGCACCGGTCTTGGCGGCACCGGTTCCGTATCCGATCAGGACGTTGCCGCTGCCTTCGTCTTCCTCCGCCGGCGCCTGCGTTCCGGCAAGCTCCTCCTCGAGGTAGCTCTGCGCCCCGGCAGCTGGCTCCTCGGCCGGGGCTGCTTCGTCTCCCCCGGTGTTCACCGAGAAGAACGGCTCATCAACCAGCATCATCTGGCCGGCCTCGCCGTGCAAGGTGGAAACTACGCCCTCGAAAGGCGAGGGGATCTCCACCAATGACTTGGCGGTTTCCACCTCGGCGATGGGCTGGTCCACGGCCACCGAGTCGCCGGCGGCAACCATCCAGCGAACAAGTTCTGCTTCGGTCAGCCCTTCACCCAAATCGGGTAGGAGAAAAGTCTTGACGCTCATTTATGCCTCCCACTGAAGTTGATCTACCGCATCGAGGATGCGCTCGGCACTTGGCAGGTTGTATTTCTCCAAGGTTGGTGCCGGATAAGGGATGTCAAAACCGGTCACGCGCAATACCGGGGCGGCCAAGGAGTGGAAACAACGTTCCTGGACGCGGGCCACGATTTCGCTGGCTACGGAGACGAAACCTTGGGCTTCGGCCACCACGATAGCGCGTCCGGTTTTGCGTACCGAGGCGCAGACGGTCTCGTCGTCGAAGGGCACGATGGTGCGGATGTCGATGACTTCGAGGCTGATGCCCTCCTCGGCGGCGAGCTTAGCCGCTTCCATGGCGGTGGACACGCTCGGCCCGTAGGTGATCAGCGTGGCGTCGGAGCCGGCACGCGCGATCCGCGCGCTGCCTTCGGTGCGTGCCCCACGCTTGGCTTCGTACTCGGCGGACAGCGCCGCGAGGTCCACCTGCTCCTTGGACCAGTAGAGCTTCTTGGGTTCGAAGAACACGACCGGGTCCGGCGAGTCGATCGCCTCGCGCAGCATCAGGTAGGCGTCCTTGACGGTGGCCGGGGTGAAGACCTTCAGGCCCGGGGTGTGCGCGTAGTACGCCTCGGAGGAATCGCAGTGGTGCTCCACGCCGCCCACGCCGCCGGCATAGGGGATGCGGATAACCATCGGCAGCTCCACGTTTCCGCGGGTGCGGTTGTGCATCTTGGCCACATGCGAGGCGATCTGCTCGAAGGCCGGGTAGGCGAAGGCGTCGAACTGCATTTCGATCACCGGGCGCATCTCGTTGATGGCCATGCCGATGGCCATGCCGACGATGCCGGATTCGGCCAGCGGGGTGTCGAAGCAGCGGTCGGTGCCGAAGCGTTCGGTCAGCCCGTCGGTGATGCGGAAGACCCCGCCCAGGGTTCCCACGTCCTCGCCGAAGATGACCACGGAGTCGTTGGCCACCAGCGCGTCGGCAAGCGCGGTGTTCAGCGCCTTGCCGAAGGTGACCGGCTGGTTTTCGTTGGCTGCCTGGGCGGCTGCGCGTGCGGTTGCATCGCTGACGTTCGGGTTCACCCGTGATGTCGTGGCGGTCATGGCTAGGCCTCCTCGCGGGCTAGTTCGTCGGCCAGCAGCGCCTGCTGCTCGGCCAGCTGGGTGGTTTTGGAAGCAAATACGTGTTCGAACAATTCGCTCGGCGGGGTATCGGCGTCCTGGTTCATGCCGTCGCGCAGCTTCTTCGCGACCGACTCGGCGCGCTCGGTGATCTTCGCCTGCGCCGCCTCGGTGAGCAGTCCGGCATCGTCGAGGTAGGCCTGCATGCGCGTCACCGGGTCCTTAGCGATCCAGCCCTTGACCTCGGCGTCCTCGCGGTAGCGCTTGTCATCGTCGGCATTGGTGTGGGCCTGCATGCGGTAGGTGTGCGCCTCGATCAGCAATGGGCCGTTGCCTTCGCGGGCCAGCCGGACCGCGCGTCCCATCACGGCCATCAGCGCCATCAGGTCGTTGCCGTCTACCCGCTCGCCCGCCATGCCGTAGCCGACGGCCTTGTGCGCCAAGGAGGGTGCGGCCGACTGCTGCGCGAGCGGCACGGAGATGGCGTACTTGTTGTTCTGCACGAAGAAGATCACCGGAAGCTTGAAGACCGCGGCGAAGTTCAGCGCCTCGTGGAAGTCGCCCTCGCTGGTGGCACCGTCGCCGCACATGGCGACCACCACGGTGTTTTCCCCGCGCAGCTTCGCCGCGTGGGCCACGCCGACCGCGTGCAGCAGCTGGGTGGTCAGCGGGGTGGACATCGGCGCGCAGTTGTAGGCCTTGGGATCGTAGCCGCAGTGCCATTCACCGCGGAAGCTGGTCATAACCTCCATCGGGGCTACGCCCTTGGTGAGCACGGCGACGGTGTCGCGGTAGGTCGGGAACAGCCAGTCGCCGGCTTCGAGGCACAGGGAGGCGGCCACTTGGCAGGCTTCCTGTCCGTGGCTCGAGGGGTACACGGCCATGCGGCCCTGGCGGACGAGGGCCGAGTTCTGGTCGTTTACGCGGCGGCCAACGGCGAGGGCAGAATATGCGTCCATGAGCTCGGCGGGGCTCGGCAGCGGGTACTCGTGCCCCGGCTCGGTGCCTTGGTCGCTCTGCTCGCGCAGCGTTCCATCCGGATCCAGAAGATTAATCATGTGCCGTGCTGGCAGCATGTAATCTTCGGGGGTAATCCCGAACTTCTTACTGACTTCGGAGATGCGATCTTCGTGAGCTTCGGTGCTCATGCCATCCCGCCTTTCGTTCTCTGGTTGGGCCTCAAGAAACCACGCCTTGTGACTCAACTCACCCAAACATCATTTGCAATCAATTATGCGCAGGACGATCAATTTGTATCCACTCCGGAGTTGAATCGTAGAAAGTTGCGCTGAAGATCCGTATACTTGTAGACGATTAGTACGAACAAAATGGGTTTGGCGGATACTCGTCCTGCCCCTGCAAGGAGAAGAAATGGCCGCGGATGCGGAGCTGAAGCTGGACGATGTTGACCGAGCGATCCTGGCCGAGCTCACCAGCGACGGGCGGCAATCGGTGACGACGGTGGCGCAGCGCGTTCACGTTTCCCGGGCCCATGCCTATTCACGTATCGCAAAGCTGCAAGATGCGGGGGTCATTACCCGATATACCGCCGTGATTGATCCGGTGAAAGCGGGATTAAAGGCCAGCGCATATGTGACCCTGAAATTGCGCCAGCACTCCTGGCGCGAGCTGCGCGACCATCTCGCCTCGATTCCCGAGGTGCATCATATCGGTCTGGTCGGCGGAAATTTCGATGTGATTCTGCTGGTCCGGGCCAAAGACAATTTAGATCTGCGACGCGTGGTTTTTGAACATCTGCAATCCTTGCCTACGGTGCTGGATACCCAGACCTTGTTGATCTTCGAGGATTCCGATACCCGCTAAGCGCGGACAGCAAAAAGCGGGCGGAACAGTATTTACTGTTCCGCCCGCTTTGCGCCGTTTAATTGCCGCCAGTAAAGACCGGTGGCCGCTTCTCCTGGAAGGCTTTGAACCCTTCGGCATAGTCGCTGGTGTCGCACAGCGCCGCCTGCGCCTTGTTTTCGGTGCGCATGGAGGCCCAGAGGCCTACCCGCTGATCGCGGATCTCGGCAACGAGCGCCTTGGATGCGACAAAGGCTTGGGTCGCGCCGTGGGCCACCTTCGAGATGATCTCTTCGCTGCGTTCGATCAGTTCCTCGGCCGGGAACGCGCGAGAAAATAGTCCCGAACGCACGGCCTCAGCACCGGAAATCAGCTCGGCGGTATAGATCATGTCGAGCGTGCGGTGGGCTCCCAAACGCTCGGTGAGCAGCCAGTGCCCGCCGGAGTCGAGGGTTGCGCCGAGATTTGCGAACGGCGAACCGATCTTCGCATTCTCCGCGACATACACTACGTCGGTGGCTACCGCGAGCCCCAGCCCAACACCCAGGCAGGCGCCTTGCACGATGGCGAAGGTGGGAGCCGGGAAGCTGGACATCTTCTCCAGCAACGGCTGAACCTGGCCATCCAGGTACCCCATAACGTCGTCATCGGCCGGGTTGACTCCGGAAATATCGCGGCCCGCGCAGAATCCGCGGCCTTCGCCGGTGAGCACCAGCGCACGTACCGTTCCCTCGGCCACCCCGGCGGCTGCCTGGTCGTAGGCCTCGGAGAGCTCATGCAGAGCGGCCGGGTCCAAAGAATTCATCTTCTTCGGTGCGTTGAGCACCATGCGGGCAACGCCCTGGTCAATGCTTAGCTCGATCATGGCTTATCCCCTAGGAGTCGAAGTTGACGCTGAGCTTGTCGCTGGTTGGGTGCGACTGGCAGGTCAGCACGTAGCCGGCTTCCACCTCTTCCGGTTCCAGCGCGTAGTTCTCCGCCATGGTCACGGTTCCCGAAGTGACCTTGGCACGGCAGGTGCCGCAGACTCCGCCGGCGCAGGCGAAGGGAACGTCCTGGCGAACTCGCAGAGCCGCATTGAGCACGGTTTCGTTGGCCCGTACCGGGGACTTCACCTCGCCCTGCAAACCATCGAGGGTGAAGCTGATTTCGATGCTCTTCTCGTTTTCATCGACAAGCACTGGCCGTCCCACATGGCCCTGCGGACGATTCGGCTCACCGGTGGTGAACAACTCGAAGCGCACCTTTTCGCTCGGGACTTCCAGCTCGGTGAGCTGATCGCGAACCATCTGAACCAGCTCGAATGGACCGCAGAGGAACCATTCGTCGACCTTCGGCGCCTGTAATACGTTAGTGAGCAAGGCCGAAAGCTTCTCGGCATCGATACGTCCGGAGAGCAATGGGGAAATACGCTGTTCGCGGCTCAGCACGTGGTGCAATGCCAGGCGTGCCGGGTAGCGATCTTTTAGATCTGCCAGCTCCTCCAGGAACATGACGTCCATGGCTGCCTTATTGGCGTAGATCAAATCGAATCGGGTATTTTCGTTCGCTTCGAGAATGGTGCGTGCAATCGCCAACACCGGGGTAATCCCGCTGCCTGCGGCCACGGCCACGAACTGGTCCTGGTTCACGGTATCCACCGAGCTTGGATCGTTCATTTCGGTGAGCTTGTGCTTCGAAATAAACGCTCCGGTAGGACTCATCACATCGATCTGGTCTCCGGCGACAAGTTCTTCGTTGGCCCAGGTGGAGAACTGACCGCCAAGGTCGCGCTTGATTGCGACCTTGATCAGCTCTCCGGTCGGTGCCGCGCAGATCGAGTAGGAGCGGCGAACCTCAACTAGCTCGCCTTCGGCGTTTGGCAGTTCTTTGCGCAGCGCGACGTACTGGCCTGCCAAGTAATCGAAGTCGCTCGAAAGCTCTGCCGGAATCGCGAAGCTGACCTCGATGGAATCCTTGGTCAGCCGGCGCACCTCGGCGACCGTCAGGCGGTGGAAAGTGGCCCGACGACGGGTGGGGGTAGTTTGTTCGCTCATGAAAGCACCTTGAAATAGTCGAAGGGTTCTAAACAGTCTTTGCAGGAGTACAACGCCTTGCACGAAGTCGACGCGAAGCGCGCGAGCTCTCGGGTATTCAAGGAATGGCACCGTGGGCACTTGACGCTCATGCCCACGGTGACGCGCCCGCTATGTCCGGTACCGGTCGGCGGGGCAATTCCATACTCTTCGAGTTTGCGCTTCCCATCATCGGTCATCCAGTCGGTCGACCAGGCCGGGGTCAGTACCAGCTTCACGTCGACCTTCTCGATGCCCACCGCGCGGAAGGCCAGGTACAGATCTTCGGTAATCACGTCCATGGCCGGGCAACCGGAATAGGTCGGGGTGATCACCACCTGCACGCTGCCGTCCGCATTGGCGTTGACCTCGCGCAAGATGCCCAGATCCGCGATGGAAAGCACCGGGATTTCTGGATCGTTGACCTTGGCGGCAACGCCATAGAGTTCTTCTGCACTGGTTATTGCACTGCTCAAGACTGTTGCTCCCTTCAAACGGATTAGGGAATCGGTTACCAGCTCGCACCGGGGTGCTTGCGGGCAAGAACTTGCATCTCGGCCAGAATGTAGCCCATATGCTCGGAATGCTCTCCGGCGCGTCCATGCGCCATCGCCAATCCCGACTTCGGTATTTCTAGCCCGGCTTCGGCGAGGACGGAGGTGATCTCGGCGTCCCATGCTTCGCGCAGCGAGGACGGGAGAACCGCCACATCGCCTAGTTCGCTGTGCATCTCTTCGTCCTGGAACATCTCTCCGGTGTAAGGCCAAAGGATCTCCAGCGCGTGGCGCATCTTTTCGGCCGATTCCTCGGTTCCCTGTCCCAAGCGGATGGTCCAGGCGATGGCGTGGTCCCGGTGGTAGTCAACTTCCTTGACCGCCTTGGCGCAGATCGCCGCGATGGTTTCATCCGCGGATTCCAGCAATCGGCTGTAGAGCAGGTGCTGGTAGATCGAGACGATGAGCTGGCGCATGATGGTGACGCCAAAATGGCCATTTGGCTGTTCCACGATCTGCAGCGAGGTGAATTCCTCTTCCTCGCGCCAATAGGCCAGATCGTCTTCGGTCTTATCCCACGCCAAACCGGCATAGGTCAGGAACGAACGGGCATGGCCAAGGACATCGAGGGCAATATTGCCCAAGGCAATGTCTTCCTCGATTTCCGGAGCACGGGAGATCCAGTGCGAAAGCCGCTGGGCGAGGATCAGCGCGTCATCACCGAGGTGCAGGGCATACTGGGCGACTTCGTCGCTTGGCTTGGCTCCTGCCACCGCGATATCTTCCGGACGCAGCGCGTTGCCCGGCGTGACGCGGGTGGCCGAGGCCAGCGCGTCGCCGAAGCTATCGAGCGAAGCATCGAGTTCTTCGTGGTTCACAGGTGCTTCACCCCTTCGCTTGCCTTGTAGTAGGTGGCGTGGCGGTAGTCCTTGCCCTGCGGCGACTCGAAGAACGCGTCCTTGCTGTCCGGGTCGGAGGTGATGATATCGGTGGAAAGCACCACCCAGAGGGAAATGCCTTCGTTGCGCCGGGTGTACAGATCCCGTGCGTTGCGCAGCGCCATTTCCTTATCCGGGGCATGCAGCGATCCGGCGTGCACATGCGAGAGTCCGCGGGAGGAACGGACGAATACTTCCCACAGGGGCCAATTGCTCTTTTGGCTCATGCTAGGCAACCTCACTTTGTTCTTGCTTTGCGGCGTATGCGGTAGCGGCTTCACGGACCCAGGCACCTTCGCGGTGGGCCTTGCGGCGATGTTCAAGCCGCTGGGCGTTGGCTGGACCATTGCCCTTGATGACGTTCATGAATTCGTCCCAGTTCAGATCCTTGTGGATCCACTGTTTTTTCTCTTCATCGAAGTGCAGGTCCGGATCCGGCAGGGTCATGCCCAGCACCTTCACCTGTTCTTCGATCATTCCCACGAAGCGCTGGCGCAGTTCATCGTTGGAGAAGCGCTTGATCTTCCAGGCCATGGATTGGGCGGAGTTCGGCGACTGGTCATCCGGTGGACCGAACATCATCAGCGACGGCTCGTAGAAGCGGTTGATGGCCTCTTGCGCCATCTTCTTCTGTGCCTCGGTGCCGCGGGAGAGGGAGAGCAGGATTTCGAATCCCTGGCGCTGGTGGAAGGATTCTTCCTTGCAGATGCGCACCATTGCGCGTCCGTATGGGCCATAGGAGGCACGGCATAGCGGCACCTGGTTGGCGATTGCAGCACCATCGACGAGCCAACCGATGGCACCCATGTCGGCCCAGGTGCGTGCCGGGTAGTTGAAAATCGAGGAGTATTTGGCGCGTCCGGTCAGCAGCTGGTCGTTCAGCTCGTCACGGTCGGTGCCCAGGGTTTCTGCCGCGGAGTACAGGTACAGCCCGTGGCCGGCCTCGTCCTGGACCTTCGCCATCAGAATCGACTTGCGCTTCAACGAAGGGGCGCGCGTAATCCAGTTGGCCTCTGGCTGCATGCCAATGATTTCGGAGTGAGCGTGCTGGGACACCTGACGGGTTAATGTCTTGCGGTAGGGCTCTGGCATCCAGTCACGAGGTTCAACACGGGAATCGTCGTTAATTAGGGCGTCGAAGCGCGCCTGTGATTGCTGCTCTTCATAGCTTGGGACGGCACTCAGTCCCGGCTCCTGCGGTGTGGTCGGGGCCATGGTTCACCTCACTGAAATTCAATTTACATACTGACCGTTCGTTCAGTATATGAGAGTGCGCTCGATCACGTCAACAGCAACGCCGCGATGCGGCGTCACACTTGAAGGTAATGACCGCGAACCGGGCCCGCGGGCACAAAAATGCCCCAGGCATCGCCTGGGGCATTTGAGGGTCGTGCGGCTGCCGGTTATGCGTTTACGGCGGCCTTCTTGTTCTTGAAGATCAACGCATCAACCGATACGCGGCCCGGTCCCACGAGGAACAGCGCAAGGGCGCCGGCGGCCAACGCCAGCACCAGCTCAAAGCCGCCGTTCTCCACGAAGACGCCACCTGGAATGTGAACCATGAATAGCGCAACGACCATTTGCGCACCCAGCAAGCCTGCGAACACGCGGGTCAGCAGGCCGAGGATCAAGGCTGCGCCACCGACGATCTCCAGGGTCGCGGCGACCGGTGCGATAATTCCGGCGGCCGGAATTCCCATCTGGTCAAAGGACGCCGTGGTGCCCTCCAAGGTGTACTGGAAGTACTTCTGCCAGCCGTGAGCTAGGAAGAGGAAGCCAAAGGCAAGGCGCAGCATCGTTT
Source organism: Arthrobacter sp. MYb221 (assembly GCF_002979835.1). Classification (NCBI taxonomy): domain Bacteria; kingdom Bacillati; phylum Actinomycetota; class Actinomycetes; order Micrococcales; family Micrococcaceae; genus Arthrobacter; species Arthrobacter sp. MYb221. Next base: position 39,096 of record NZ_PCPW01000007.1, read on the forward strand.
GGGCAATGACCTGCAGGCGCGGGTTGTCGATGAGGTTATTCATATGGGCGACTCCTAGTGGGTTGATCCGAAAGCATCGGATCTCGAATGGTCAGCTCCGCGTCGACGGGTCGGCGCTAGCTCTGGTTCCAGACTAAGTTAATTTACTTTAATCTTCAACTAACGTTGCGTGGCGCAACAACCAAGCCCAAAAGTGCGCACACAAATTCGGCCCACCCTGGCACCGCCTCGGATGAGGACGCTGCAAGGGTGGGCCGAATTTATGCGGTAGCGCTGGGAAAACCTAGAGCACCTTGGACAGGAAGTCGCGGGTACGTTCCTGCTGGGGGTTTCCGAACAGCTCCTCTGGCTTGCCTTCCTCGCAAACCACGCCACCATCCATGAAGACCACACGGTCCCCCACTTCACGGGCGAAGCCCATCTCGTGCGTGACCAACACCATGGTCATGCCCGAGTCGGCGAGCTCCTTGATCACCTGCAGCACCTCGCCAACCATCTCCGGGTCCAACGCGCTCGTTGCCTCGTCGAAGAGCATGATGCCCGGGGACATCGCCAACGCACGGGCGATCGCCACGCGCTGCTTCTGTCCGCCGGAAAGCGAGGCCGGACGGGCATTGGCCTTTTCCGCCAAGCCCACACGGGTCAGCAGCTCTTCGGCTTTGGCCCGCGCCTCGGTCCGGTTCAGCTTCTTCAGCTCCACCGGCGCCAACATGATGTTCTCTGCCACCGACATATGCGGGAACAGGTTGAAATGCTGGAACACCATGCCCACATGGCGACGGACCTCGTTGATATCCACCTTCGGATCGGTGACGTCGAATCCGTCGACAATCACCTTGCCCGCGGAAATATCTTCCAGCTTATTCAGGCAGCGCAGCAGCGTGGACTTGCCGGAGCCCGAAGGCCCGATCACGCAGACAACTTCGCCTTCGCCCACCTGAAGATCGATGCCCTTGAGGACCTCGTTTGAGCCGAAGGACTTGCGCAGTTCCTTGACCTGGATCTTCGACGTGGCAGTTTGCTCGCTTACGGTGCTCACTTGTTAAACCTCCGATCGGCAAAGTTTGCCAATTTGGTCAGGGCCATGATGGCGATGAAGTAGATGACGCCAACGATCAGCAGGGTCTCGGTGACACGGAAGTTCGCCGCGTAGATCTGCTGACCCTGGTAGAGCAGCTCGGCAAAGCCGATGGCGAGCAGCAAGGAGGAATCCTTGAGCATGATGATCAACTGGTTGATCAAGGAAGGAGTCATCATCTTGAAGGCCTGCGGCACCACAACCTTCTGCATTGACTTCCCGTAGCCAAGGCCCAGCGAACGGGAGGCTTCCAGCTGTCCTGGATCAACCGACTGGATGCCGCCGCGAACGATCTCGGCAATATAGGCGCCGGCGTTCAGCGACAGCGTGAGCACACCTGCAACCCAGATGCTGACATCCCAGCCGGTGAGCTGAGGCAGGCCGAAGTAGAACATGAAAGCCCAGAGCAGCAGCGGCGTGCCACGGAAGATATTGACGAATGACGTCGAAATTCCGCGGACCACGATGTTGCCCGAAATCTTCATGAAGCCAAAGAGCAAACCAAGGACCATGGCCACCGCGAAGGAAATCGCCGTCACCAGCAGGGTGTTCCCCAAACCGGTCATCAACGCCGGCAAGGACTTGGCCACCAGGTCGAAGAAGTTGCTCGGCACCGCGGCGCTCGGATCGGCCAGGTACTCGTTCAGGATCTTGTCGTACTCCCCGCTGGCCTTCAGCTCGGCCAGCCCGTCGTTGAAGGCCGCCAGCAGTGCGGTATTCTCGCCCTTGTTGACCGCGAATCCGTAGGAGCCGCCCGGCACCTTGTCGGTCACGGTCTTCAATCCGTTGTTCTGCGCAATGCCGTAGGCAAGGACCGGGTAGTCGTCGATGACGGCCACGGCGCTGCCGGATTTCACCGATTCGTACATGGTGGCCGACTGGTCCAAGGACTTGACGGTGAAGCCATACTCGTCCGCGATGGACTTCGCATAGGTCTCGCCCTCTGAACCGGTCTTGGCTACAACGGTTTCGCCCTCCAGGTCTTCATAGCCCTTGGTGGTCTCATCGTCGCGATCCACCGCCATCTGAACACCGGATTCAAAGTATGGCTCGGAGAAATCATAGATTTCCTTGCGCTCGTCGGTAATCGACATACCGGCGATCACGCCATCGACCTGATTCGAGGACAACGCCTGCAAGGCAGCGCTGAAGCCCAGGGAACGAATCTCGACGTTGAAGCCTTGTTCCTCGGCGATGGTATTGATCAGATCCATGTCGATCCCGGTGAGCTCGCCATCCTGGCGGAACTCGAACGGAGCGAAGGTGGTGTCGGTGCCGATGACGTAGGTTTGACCCTCGACGCTCTCGTTGCCCTGGGCCAACGCCCCGGGGGCCCCGGCCACCAGCGCCATGAAACCGATGGCAGCCGCAGCAATCCACCGAGTCAAACGCCTCGACCTCAAAGTTGTGCGTGTGTTTTTCACTGCTGAATCACTTTCTATTGCGAATAGGGCGCTTTGCCCTTGGTGCAGTTCGATTCTTTATGTTAGTTAGCCTATGGCCAATGTCGGCCGGCCGACACCCTTTGCACCATGTCCGCGTGCCAAAACGAGGAATTTGCCGCCCGATTCCTGTCCGCGCTGAGCATAGCCAACCCCACAATCGCCGCTGGTGAGATTGAATGGGTGCATGACTTCTGCATCGATTACCGCTAGCGCGCCGCTCGCAGCGAAGATTCCCACGATCCGCGAATTCCATGGTGATACCTTCACCGACGATTATGAGTGGTTGCGGGAAAAGACCAGCAAGCAGGTACTCGACCACCTGCATGCGGAGAATGCCTATACCGATGCGGTCACCGCGGATCAGGAAGAGCTGCGCCAGGAGATCTTCAAGGAGATTAAGGCGCGCACCGTCGAAACCGATTTGTCGGTTCCCACGCGGCGGCGCGGCTGGTGGTACTACACCCGTTCGGTTGAGGGCAAGCCCTACACCATTCAGTGCCGGGTCAAGGCCGAAGACTCCCCCGATGCCCGCGCCGACTGGACGCCTCCGGTCATCGACCCGGTCGAAGCGCTGCCCGGGGAGCAGGTGCTGCTCGACGGCAACGAGCTGGCCGAGGGCCAGTCATTCTTCGCGCTGGGCGGCATGGCCATCAACGAGCCGAGCAACCTGCTGGCATACTGCATCGATACCCAGGGGGACGAGCGCTTCACCCTGTACATCAAGGATCTGGAAACCGGGCAGCTGCTTCCGGACGTCATCGAAGGCGTGTTTTACGGGCTGGCCTTCTCCCCCGATTCCTCCACCGTCTACTACCTGGTCGTTGACGATACGTGGCGCCCGCATCAGGTGCGCGCCCATGTGCTGGGCAGCGATCCGGCCAGCGATACGGTAGTTTTCCAGGAAGATGATCCGGGCATGTGGCTCGGCTTCGATCTCAGCGCCGATCTCCAGCAGTTGCTCATTTCCATCGGCAACTCCGAATACGCGGAAACCAGCGTCTTGGATCTGAACGACAAGGACGGACAGGTTCGCCTGCTCGTTCCGCGCGAACTGCGCCTGCTCCACGGGGTCGACCTGTTGCCCGGAGACGATCGGCGCGCCCTGATCACCCACGATCATCAGGCACCGAACAATATGCTCTCGCTGGTCGAGCTGGCGCAGCTGGGCGCCGATACCGATCCGGCGAGCTGGCGCACCGTGCTCGGGCACGAGTCCACGGTCAAGATCGAGGGCACCGCGCTGACCGCCACGCATCTGGTGGTTTCCGTGCGTCGCGATACCTGCGAACGGGTTCAGCTGATCCCGTTGGAGTCGCTGGGCACCGAATCCCAGCTGCCGGTGCTCGAGCCGGCCTTCGACGAGGAGCTGTTCACCGCCGCTGCCACCTTCGCCGATCTGGAAGCCCCGCTGATCCGCATCGGCTACACCTCGGACTTCACTCCGGCGCGCGTCTACGACCTGTGGCTGGATGACAAGGAATTGGTGCTGCGCAAGCAGACTCCGGTCAATGACTACGACTCGGCGGATTACCTGTCCACACGCGAATGGGCGACGGCCGCCGATGGCACCAAGATTCCGTTGACGGTGATGCGCCGCGCGGATTTGGACACCTCGGTGCCGAATCCGGTGCTGATCTACGGTTACGGCTCCTATGAGGTGTCGATGGATCCGGGATTCGGGATTCCGCGGTTGAGCGTGCTGGACCGCGGGGTGGTCTTCGTGATCGCCCACGTGCGCGGCGGCGGCGAGCTGGGCCGCGACTGGTACCTGCAGGGCAAGAAGCTCGCCAAGCGGAACACCTTCACCGACTTCATCGATGCCACGCGGTACCTGATCGATGCGGGCTGGGCCGATCCGGCGCGCATCGCGGCCCTGGGCGGCTCGGCGGGCGGCCTGCTGATGGGCGCCATCGCCAATCTGGCGCCGCAGCTGTACACCTCGATCATCGCGCAGGTTCCCTTCGTGGACCCGCTGACCTCGATCCTGGATCCGGAGCTGCCGCTCTCGGCCCTGGAGTGGGAAGAATGGGGCAACCCGATCGAGGACAAGGAAGTCTACGAGTACATGAAGGCCTACTCCCCCTACGAGAACGTTACGGCCGTGGACTACCCGCGCATCGCCGCGGTGACTTCCTTGAACGACACCCGCGTGTTGTATGTGGAGCCGGCCAAATGGGTGGCGAAGCTGCGCGAGGTCGGCACCGGCAGCGAACCGATCTTGCTGAAAACCGAGATGGAGGGCGGCCACGGCGGCGCCTCGGGCCGCTACGAGGCGTGGAAGAATCGCGCCTGGGATTACGCCTTCGCCCTCGATGCGCTGGGCAAGAACCCGGCCACGGCGAAGTAGCCCGCGAGGACACCTAAGCCTGAATTCACCGATCCGCCCGCAACCTTCGATTGTTTTCGATGGCTGTGGGCGGTTTCGTTTTCAGCCGCGGGGAATCCTCTGGCCGTGCCCTCGGCGAAGTTCCACCACCGGAAGCACTTCTCGACCGGCGCGCAGCCCTGCCGGAGCCGGCCGCCGGGCCGGACAAGGGCGGCTCGGCGATGGAATATCAGCAATTCAAGGAACCCGCTATTCTGCGTGTTCACCAGCGCCTTTGCCGCTGGGAGGCGCCGGCTCTCCGCGCAATTGTGACGTCCGCCATTAGACAGCAGGGCTTGAGATGGGTCACAATCTAGTATTACCTAATGATCGTTCGGTAACTAATTCGGCGGAGGTCCCTATGAGCGAAACCCAAATCGATAAGTCACTACCCCACGCAATCTTGCACAATGACTATGCCACCCAGTGGATGGGCATTGAAGTGGTGGAAGTGAGCGACGGGTTTGCGGTCATTACGATGACGCTTCGCCAGGAAATGCTCAACGGCTTCGGCATCGCCCATGGCGGAATGATCTTCTCGCTGGCCGATACCGCGTTTGCCTTGAGCTGCAATCCGCCGGAAGGCTCCGCGGACACCATCACCGTGGCCTCCGGCGCAGACATCAATTTCCTCAAGCCAGGGATCCCGGGACGCCTGCTGACGGCAACCGCGCAGCGCGTCTCGCAGCAAGGACGCAGCGGAATTTACGACATCACGGTCACCCAGCCGGGAACGAATGGCGGGATTGAAACCGTGGCCGAGTTCAGGGGCCGCTCGCGCACCGTTCCCAAGCCTAAGAACCGCTAAAACATTCAGTCACCACACGAAAGTATGAGCATGTCACAGCCAACTGACCGCGATAACTTGCCCAACCCACTGGATCCCGAAGAGACGATGAGCCGGGACCAGATCGAGTCGATTCAGCTCACTCGACTGAAGGAAACGCTGGACTACGCGTACACCAATGTTCCTTACTACAAGGACAAATACGATGCGGCTGGCGTGCACCCCACAGACTTGAAGGAACTGGCAGATCTGAAGCTGTTCCCGTTCACCGAAAAAGAAGATCTGCGCAAGAGCTACCCCTTCGGCATGTTCGCCGTTCCGCAGCATCAGGTGGCGCGGATCCACGCTTCCTCGGGCACCACCGGCCGCGCCACCGTGGTGGGCTACACCCAGCAGGACTTGGATGACTGGGCCAAGATGGGCGCACGTTGCTTGCGCCTCTCCGGAGTCAAGCCAGGCTGGAAGGTCCACAACGCCTACGGCTACGGCTTGTTCACCGGTGGCATGGGCGCGCACGCGGCTGCCGAGCGCCTGGGCACTACCGTCATTCCGATGTCCGGCGGACAGACCGAAAAACAGATTACGCTGATCAAGGACTTCGAGCCGGACGCGATCCTGTGCACCCCGACCTACCTGCTGACTATTGGCGATGCCATGCAGCGGGCAGGCTTGGACCCGCGCGACACCTCGCTGAAGGTCGCCGTCTGCGGCGCCGAACCGTGGACCGAAGAGATGCGCCACGAGCTGGAAGAGATGTTCGGCATCGACGCCTGCGATATCTACGGCCTCTCCGAAGTCATGGGCCCGGGCGTGGCCGGCGAATCGGTCGAGCTCAAGGACGGCAGCCACATCTGGGAGGACCATTTCCGTCCCGAAATCGTGGATGCGTTCGACGAAACCAAAGTATTGAACGACGGCGAACACGGCGAGCTGGTCTTCACCTCGCTGACCAAGCAGGCGCTGCCGATCATCCGCTACCGCACCCATGATCTGACCCGCCTGATGCCAGGTACCTCCCGCCCAGGTCACCGTCGCATGGGCCGGATCACCGGACGCAGCGATGACATGATCATCCTGCGCGGGGTGAACCTGTTCCCAAGCCAGATCGAGGAATTGATCCTGAAGGTGCCATCGCTTTCGCCGCACTTCCAGCTCATCCTTTCCCGTCCAGACCGCATGGACCAGCTGGCAGTGAAGGTGGAGCGCCGCATGGATGCCTCATCCGGGGACGCCGCCAACGGGGCCAAGGAGCTGGCCAAGCTGATCAAGATCCACGTCGGTTCTTCCTGCGCCATCGACGTGGTCGAGCCAGAATCCTTGGAGCGTTCCATGGGCAAGCTCAAGCGCATCTTTGATCTGCGCAACAGCTAACCCAGTGAGCACATGGGATAATCGATAAATCATGGAAACTACCGATATTGTGAACCGTCCGGCCAAGCGTGGCCGCCCCGGGTACGACCAGGAAACCGTATTGCGCATTGCCGTAGAGGCATTCAACGAATACGGCTACGACGCGACTTCCATGGGCAAGCTCGCTGACCGGCTGGGTATCAGCAAGTCCGCGATTTACCACCACGTCCCTTCCAAAGAGGACCTGCTGCGTCTGGCGTTGGATGAAGCGCTCATTCCCCTGGAAGCGGTGATCGCCGAGGTCCGCTCCCATGAGGGCAGCGCCGATGAGCGTTTGGAATTCTTCTTGCGCGCTACCTTCCGGATCCTGTTGGCCAAGCGTTCCTACGTGACACTGCTGCTGCGCTTGCGCGGCAACACCGAACTGGAACGCCAAGCTCTTCAGCGCCGACGGGCGATGGACCGCCAGCTCGCTGAGCTGGTCACCGCAGCCCAATCCGACGGCAAGCTGCGCGCGGACTTGGAACCGCGGGCCACGGCCAGGTTGCTGTTCGGCCTGATCAACTCTGTAGTGGATTGGTACCGCGCTGACGGTCCGATCAACGGACCAGAATTGGAAGACCAAGCCATTTCATTGCTCTTCAACGGATTGCACACCACAGCGGCTTAATCGCTGGATTGCATCTTGCGCTGGCTCCCACCTGATCGGTGGGAGCCAGCGTCGTTTAAGCGTGCCACAGGGCAAGCGGCAATGTGGCGTATGCCTCCTTGTAATCTTGTCTTCCTCACAGGAATCACCGTTAGCATCTAAGGGGTGCCTCGTGCACCTGTCGTTGCCAATCGATCGAGTGAAGAGCACCGTGGATTCCTTCTTAGAAACCCTGTTCATGGCTACTGCAGACAGCGGTAGTTCCTATGTCCAGATCCTGCTGTCAGCCGCTAGCATGCTGCTAGTTTTCGTCTCCGCAATCCTTCTTGCGCACCGCAATGATTTGGGTTGGTGGACGCTGATTCTCTCGGTTTTCGTAGGACCCATGATCTCCGCATTGCAGTATGACCTGCTGGGCCTGATCTACGCGATCCCGTTGCTGCTTCTGCCGATTTTCGGCCTATGGCGTTTTTCGCAGTTCATGCTCAACGGCAAGTTCACGCGCGAAGTGACCAAGACCCCGGTCACCCTCTGGTCTGCCGTGGGCATGGTTGTCGGCTTGATCCTGCTGGTGGCCTTGCGCTTCGGCCCCTTCCTCTTCAACTCCGGCTTCTTGACCGCCACCCCGGAAGTCTGGGTGATGTATTTCGCTGACGCCGCCATTTTCGCTTCCTTCGTCATGATTGCGCGCGGCGTTCGCGAAGGCTGGCTGCTGCTGGCTGTGGCAGCTATCGCGGACCTGGTGGTGTACTTCTTGATTTCGCCAATGCTGGGCATGCTTGGCCTCTACGTCTTCATCGCCCTGGCCGCCGCGTACGGCTACTTCCTGTGGCGCGGTCTTCCTGCCCAGGCTGCCGAGCCGGTGCAGGTCGAGCTGGACGAGGAAGGCCTGGCCTTGCAAAAAGCCAAGCAGGCAACCTTGGACAAGCTGAATGCCAAAACCGAAAAGTAGCTGAACCTAGAATGATCCCGCCCCAGTGTGAACTGGGGCGGGATCATTTTTTTGTGGCTACTTGCGCCAGCTGTCGTTCAGGTTCAGGGAACCGTCCGCATTCACGGTCGCGACGCGGTTGGCCCCTGATTCCCAAGTGGCATTGCCGCTCTGGTCGTACTTGACGTACTTGTATTCGAACTGCGTTCCTGCCGGAAGGTCCACCGTTCCGCTCCAGCTCGGGTAGCTGGCAGCTGATAGCTGTGGCGCCTTGGCCGGATCCCAGCTTCCTAGTTCCGGCTGGTTGCCGACGATGCGGATGTTCTGCCCCATGACGGTTTGGGCGGTGACCGCGACGCTGACATCAGCGGTGTCCTCGACCGGATCCGGCGTTCCTGATCCGCCATCGGATTCGGCACCGATGTGCAGGGCCATGGCACCGTAGGCAGGCAGTGTCGCGGTGAACTTGCCGTCGGCGCCCACAGTGATGGTCTTCGAGCAATCGCCTCCGGACACCACATCACAATAGGTGCCACCGGCCAGCGAGCTGGTGTATTCGCGGGTGGTTGCCGCCGAGGTGTTGTTGATGGCTACGAAGCCCTTATTGCCGCGGCCGTATGCGATCTGGTTGCCGCCATCGTCCCACCAATTGCTGACAGCCGCGTCGCCGACGGTGTTGTTGAAGCCCACCATTCCGGTGATTTCATCTTGCCGCTGTTCGCAGGTCCAGGCGGAGGAGTCGCAGTCGGCATTGGGTACCGATGCGTCACTGACGCCCGGAGCGCCTGCATCCTTGTCGGTGAACTCGTATCCGGAATACACGGTGGGTGACCCGTAGGGCCAGGACAGCATGAAAACATTGCCCAGCAGGTACTTGGCGCCCCACTTGTAGTTCATGGATTCGCCGTTGCGTTCGGTGTCGTGGTTGGTGACAAAAACCCCGGCCCGGTCACTGGTGAGCTTGCCGTCGCCGATGAAGCGCAAGTTGGCGATTTGCGCGTCGAAATCATGATGGAGCTGTCGTGCGTAGTCGAATTCGTGCGAGTCGCCGCTGCCGAGGTACTCGCTTTCCTGGATCGGTTCACCCGACGCCCCGATCACCTCGTGCACCCAGTACACGCCGGGGTTCTTCATCTTGGATTTGATGCCTTCGAGGTCCGTTGCGGGCATGTGCTTCGAGGCATCGATGCGGAATCCGGATACCCCAAGCGAGACGAGGTCATCGAGATAGTCGGCGATGTTTTGCTGGACGTAGCTGCTGGAGGTTTTCAGATCCTGCAAGCCCACGAGGCGGCAGTGCTGCACTTGCCAGCGGTCGGCATAGTTGTTGATGTTGGTGCGGCAATCGTTGAAGTCCTGGGCCGAATACTCTGGGAAGTTGTCATCGGAGAAAGCCGAGCCTGCGGTTCCAGTACCGGTCTGCCCGGCTCCGGTCATGTGATTGACCACGGCGTCTGCGATCACTTTCACGCCTGCGTCGTTGCAGCTTTTGACCATGGCGGAGAATTCCTCGCGGTTGCCCAGTTTCGAGTCCACCTTGTAGCTCACCGGCTGGTACGAGGTCCACCATTCAGTGCCGCGCAGGTGCTCAGCTGGAGGCGAGACCTGGACGTAGCCATATCCTGCTGGGCCGATGCTGGACTCGCATTCCTGGGCTACCGAATTCCAGTTCCATTGGAACAGGTTGAGGATGACATCCTTGCCGTCGTTGGATGGGGTGGCGGCTTGGGCGGGTGCTGCGAACAACGGTGCGGCGAGCAGGGCGAGCGAGGCGCCGAGTGCTGCCACCGGCTTCACCGTCCTGGCTCCGTGCCGGCGTTGTGTTGATTTGGCGCGTGATGGCAAAAGTTCCACAGAAAAACTCCTTTATTGTGATGATCGGGCTGCGATAGCTCGACGCGACAGCGTCGGGATCGCTCAACCACACGTTCCCCATCAACGCGTGACCTGTCACACAACTGTAAGCGTTTTCTTAGCTCTCTCCAATAAGTAAATTCCTGTAAATACAGGAAACCCGCGAAACTGTCCGCGTAAATTGCCCTAAAATTTTTTCACTCCGCGTCAAATCTTGCCAAAATTGGAAACGCTTTCATAGATATCCGGCAAAGCTGTCCTGGCTCCGAGCACGCAAAAGGGTGGATGCCGTGGTTGACGGCATCCACCCTTGCTGAAGTTGCGTTTTAGCCTTCGAAGTTGGCGTAGGTGAGGTTTTCTTTCTCCACCAAGGTCAAGACATCGTAGGTCGCGACAATCTCATCATTCTGGTTGTGCAAGATCGCATCCCATGCGACCTCGCCATATTCATCGGTGACTCGCGGCGTGATTTTCTTGGCCGTCAGGGTCACGCGGATTGAATCTCCGGCAGCCACCGGGGTGATGAAGCGCAGGGATTCCAATCCGTAGTTGGCTAACACTGGCCCCGGCGCTGGCTCTACGAAGAGGCCGGCAGCCCACGACACGAGCAGGTACCCGTGGGCGACGATTCCCGGGAAGAACGGGTTCGCTTCGGCTGCCTTTGCATCGGTGTGGGCGTAGAAGGTGTCGCCAGTTTTCTTGGCGAATTCGCTGATCTCTTCAAGGTTCACTACGCGCAGATCAGAGGCGAAGCCATCGCCTACTTGCAGCTCGGCCAGCGACTTGCGGAACGGGTGCGTGTATTGCTCCTGGCCGCCGAACTTTTCGCATCCGGCCAGGCGCTGTTCAGCACCGGCATGCCACACGCCGCTGAGCGCAGTGAGCATATTCGGCGAGCCCTGAACGGCAGTGCGCTGCATATGGTGCTTCACTGATCGGATTCCGCCCAGCTCCTCGCCGCCGCCGGCGCGCCCTGGGCCACCATGGACCAGGTGTGGCACTGGTGAACCGTGACCGGTCGTTGATCGCGCGGTTTCCCGGTTCAGGATGTGCACGCGGCCATGGTGGGCGGCGATTCCCAGGGCCAGTGAACGCACGGTGTCGGTGTCATTGCTGCACACGGTGGCTACCAGCGACCCTGCACCCATGGCGGCCAGCCGCACGGCTTCGTCAAGATTGTCGTAGCCGATGACGGAGCTGACCGGTCCGAACGCCTCGCGGGAGTGCACAAGCGGGTTGCGGGCATCGGCCCATCGCAGAACCACCGGAGACATGAAGGCACCGAATTCGGCCACGGCGTCGCGTTCTGGCGCCACGCGTACGGCTGGGGCATCCAGGCGGCCAAAGGCCAGCTCGCCACCAGCGTCAATCATGTCCTGCACTGCAGCACGCACATCAGCCAGCTGTTCCAGGGAAGCCAAGGCACCCATGGTCACGCCCTCGACGCGGGGGTCGCCAATGACAACCCGCTGCTCGATTCGCTGGCCGATGGCGGCAATGACCGGTTCTACCAGATGGGAAGGCACGATATTGCGGCGGATCGCGGTGCATTTCTGGCCGGCCTTGGAGGTCATCTCGGTGACGACGACCTTGACGAAGGCCTCGAATTCCGCTGTTCCCTCCTCTGCATCAGGGCCGAGGATGGCCGCGTTCAGGGAGTCGGTTTCTGCTGCGAAGCGCACTCCCCCGTCGATGACATTTGGATGGGACTTCAGCTTGCTGGCCGTGGCGGCCGAGCCGGTGAAGGCGAACATGTCACGGTAGTCGAGGTGGTCCATCAGGTCGCGGGCTGATCCCGAGAGAAGCTGCAGGGACCCTTCGGGAAGGATGCCTGATTCGAGCATCATCCTCACGGCTGCCTCGGTGAGGTACCCCGTTGGAGTCGCTGGCTTGACGATGGTGGGAACACCAGCGATAAACGCCGGGGCAAACTTTTCGAGCATGCCCCATACCGGGAAGTTGAACGCGTTGACCTGCACCACGACACCACTCATTGCGGTGTAGATATGCGTGCCGATAAAAGAGCCGTCCTTGCTCAGCGGTTCCGTTGGCCCGTCCAGGATGACATTGCTATTGGGAAGTTCACGGCGGCCCTTGGATGAGAATGTGAACAGAACACCGATTCCGCCATCGATATCCACCATGGAATCGATTTTGGTGGCCCCGGTCTTGAAGGAAATCTCGTAAAGGTCTTTGCGTCGCTCGTTCAGATACAGCGCGAGTTCCTTGAGCTTGAGTGCGCGCTCATGCAAGGAGAGCTTGGCCAGCTCCTGATGCCCGGTGCCACGGCCATAGTCCACCGCCGCTGCAACATCCAGCTTGTCATTGGTGACAGTGGCTAGAAGTTCTCCGGTGTTGGCGTCACGGACTTCTGTTCCGCCCTCGGACTGCGGGGTCCGCCATTGTCCGGCGATAAAGCTGGGTACCACGCTGATCTGTTTTGTCGACATCGACATAATTCCTTCCTGAACGGTCGGTCAGTATTAACCTTAACCTTATCAGCAAGGGCGTGACCGTGAACACCTCAAATTGTTGTTCGCGAGAATTCTCCACCCCGCCCGCTACTCAGGAATTCCGTGCGAGATCACTCAGGTGATCGAGACCCTCCTCGCTCATGCCCTGGGACAGCAGATAGGAGCGGGCCGTACCAAGCCATGCACAGCATTCCGACAGGGCCGTGGCTCTTTCTTGAATGATTTCCCGCAGCTCTTCTTCACCCCGATAGCTCTCGTAGGGATGCTTTCGCGGCGAGACACGATGCCATTCATTGATACCCCGCACCGCCAGCTCATCATGGACGAGAATCTGATCCCGGGAACCTGCGAGATCCAGCAGCATGGTGGCAATCAAGCCGGAGCGGTCGCGGCCTGCCGAACAGTGGATCACGGTTGACCCTTGGGAGTTCGCCAAATTCTCGAAGACTGCACGCAGTTGGTCGCCGAATTCTTCGCACACCAACCTGTACATGGCGGTGTGATTCATATATGGCACGGCAATCGATTCGAACCTCGGATTGCCGGGCGTCTCCAGCGGCAGGTTCACCAGTTCAATGCCGGAGAACGCTGCCTGGGGTACGGCGGGGTCATGCTCCCGCCGGCGGATCTCGTTGGGGTTGCGCAGGTCCACGACCTTGCTGACTCCGCCCTCGTGCATTTGCTGCCAGCCCCGGGCACTAAGCCACTCGTGGCGACCCATTCGATAAAAGGCTCCGCAAATATGCCGCGCATTCACGGATCCTTCCCATTCCAGATCTCCGCTTTGCTTTTGATAGTTCAGGCCCCGGCTCATTTACCCATTGCAACATATTGATTCTCTGTTGTAGAGTTCTACTCATTGGCAACTGCCAATCAGTCTATTGAAGGAGGGGTAACGATGATTGCTTACCGCCGTTCCCGGTCATTGATCTCTTTTTCTAAGGACTTATCCCCATGCATTTTCCTGCTGGAGAACCAACCACCAGCTCACAGGTAACCTCGTCCAACTTCGCTGACGCAGATACCAAACTCAAATTCCGCAGGCACAAGCCCGTATGGAACGAATCATCCTCGGATGAGCCACCGGCTGGCCAGCGCTACTCCACCTGGCCGTTTATCGAAAAGGGCATGCGCGGGCCGCAACCATACCCGCTATGGCTGATTGAGGACGCCGGTGCCGTAGACACCGAATTAGGCATCCTCAAAACCGGCAAAGAAGGCGACGTCTTCCTGTTGGAACGAGCAACACAGGAGCGCTCAAGCTTACTGGCCGCCAAACGCTATCGCTCCCGCGACCACCTTCAATTCAGCCGTTCGCAAGCTTATAGCGATGGCAGGTCTGCCCGGCGCTCGCGCGATAATCGAGCCATCAGCCACAATTCCGCCTACGGCCGGGACATCGCCGCTTTGCAGTGGGCCAACGCGGAATGGACCTACCTCTTGCGCTGTTACGAAGCCGGCATTTCGGTGCCGTATCCGGTACAGATTGACGGCACCGAAATCCTCATGGAATTCATTGCCGACCCGGACAATTCGCTGGCGGCAGCACCCCGCCTGCAACAGCTTGCGCGCTTTGATCCACGGCTTCCCGAACTATGGGATCAACTCACTGACGCCCTTGAGAAGTTCGCTGGATTGGGCATTGCCCATGGCGACCTGTCCGCCTACAACCTCCTGGTTTCCGGCGAGCGCCTAGTGGTCATCGATGTTCCGCAGTGCGTGGATTTGGCGGGCAATCCGCAAGGCATGGACTTCTTGCACCGCGACTGCGTCAATTTGTGCGAGTGGTTTGATTCCAAGGGACTGTCACATGATCCAGATGAGCTCTTTGCTTCACTGCTAGGACATCTCTTCTAGGATCCAGAGGGACAATGGCCTCCGCGAGTCATTCCTGACCGGCGGAGGCCATTGTCGCTGAAGGTTATATGGCGGGTTTCCTACCAGCTGTAGAAGCCTTGGCCGCTCTTGCGCCCCAGCTTGCCCTCGGCCACCATATCCCTGAGGATCTGCGGTGGAGCAAACCGGTCACCCAAGGTCTCATGGAGGTATTCTGCGATTCCCAGGCGCACATCCAAGCCGACAATGTCGGTGGTTTTCAGCGGTCCGGTCGGGTGCTTGTAACCCAGGACCATGGCATTATCGATGTCTTCGGCGCTGGCTACGCCTTCTTCCACCATGCGCATGGCTTCCAGGGCGATTGCCACGCCCAGGCGCGAAGAAGCGAAGCCCGGAGCGTCATTGACCACCACGGCGGTCTTCCCCAGCGCCTGTACCCAGCTGCGCGATGCATCAACCAGGTTCTTATCAGTCTGCTCGCCGATGACCACCTCGATGAGCGTCGAAGCGGGCACCGGGTTGAAGAAATGAAGCCCGAGGAACTTGCCGGGCCGAGCCAGTTCCTTAGCCAGCCCGCTGACCGACAGGGAGGACGTATTCGAGGCCAGCACGGCCTCGGCGTCCAGCACCTGCTCCACAGCCTGCAGCGAGGAGACCTTCAAATCCCAGATTTCCGGAACTGCCTCGATCACCAATTGAGCGGTGGCGAATTGCTCGTAGTCCGTGCTCACCGAGAAACGCTGCATGAGCTCATCTTTGGATTCGCACACGACGCCGCGCGCGATGGACTTGTCGACGGACTCGGCGACCCTCTCATAGGCAGCCTGCGCAGAGTCCTCATCGCGCTCAACGACAACCACCGTGCTGCCGCTGGTCAGCAGGGCGTGGGCGATTCCCGCGCCCATGCGGCCGCCGCCGAGTACTCCGCTGTACTTAGGCAGCTGGCCCATCACAATTTCATTGGTTGCACTCATGGTTACTTCTTCTTTCGATCAAGGAATGCCTGCATGCGTTCAAACTTGGCTTGGGATTCGAACAGCATCCCCTGGGCCAAAGTGTCGATGACCGGATGGGCTTCACGCGGAGCGTGGAATACCGACTTGGTGATCCGCACAGCCAAGGGATCCTGGGCCGCAATGCGATCAGCCAGCGCCTCAGCCGCCGCATCCAGTTCGCTTGCCGGATGCATTTCCGTGATCAGTCCTGTTTCCAGGCACTGCCGGCCGGTGAGCACCTTGCCAGCCAGGAGGATCTCCTTGGCCATCGGTTCACCCACCAGCTCCTTGAGCCTCCAGGTCGCGCCGGCCGCGGCGATGATGCCGAGGTTGGTTTCGGGATTGCCCATGCGCAGCTCTTCGGTGCCGATGCGGAAGTCCGCGGCGTAGGCCAGTTCTGCTCCCCCGCCCAAAGCAAATCCGTCAAGGGCGGCGATCACGGGCATCGGCAGCTTGGCGACGCGATCGAAGATCCCAGAGTTGATCCCGGCGAGTGCATCATCGCGGCGGCGTTCTCGCAGCTGCGAAATGTCGGCACCGGAAGCAAAGATCCCCTTGCTCCCCTTGGGATTCGCGGCGCTGGGCGCTTGGCTGGCAGTGCCGGCCAAGATCAGGATTTTGGGATTCCTTTCCAGGTAATCGCAGACGGCATGCAGTTCGTCGACCATCGCCTGGTCGATCGCATTGCGCACCTCGGGCCGGTGGAGCCGGACCCATAGTCGATCATCGGTTTCGCTGACCTTGAGGGTCTGGAATTCGCTATCGAGGCTTTCCATTTTAGGCTCCTTCCAGCAAGATGGCCGAGCCTTGACCCACGCCGACGCACATGGTGGCCACCCCGAGCTTGCGCCCAGCTGTTGCCAGCTCGCGCTCCATGCGGCCCAGCAGCGTGATCACGATGCGCGAACCGCTTGATCCCAGCGGATGGCCCAGCGCGATGGCTCCGCCGTCGCGGTTCACGATCTCTTGGTCGACGCCGAGTTCGCGCATGCTGGCCAGCGACTGGCTGGCGAAGGCTTCATTGATCTCCATGGCGCCGATCTGCTCGATGCCCAGCCCGGCACGTTCCAGCACCTTGCGGGTGGCTGGAACTGGGCCCATGCCCATGATTTCCGGCTCCAGGCCGGCGGCCTGGCCATCGACGATGCGGGCGCGCGGGGTCAGCCCGTACTTCTTCAGGGCGCGTTCGGAAACCACCAGGATGGCCGAGGCGCCGTCGTTCAGCGTGGAGGCGTTGCCGGCGGTAACTACGCTGCCGCCCTTGACGACCGGGCGCAGTCCGGACAGCACGTCCATGGTGGTGCCGGGGCGCGGGCCTTCATCGGTGTCCACGATGCTCTCGCCCTTGCGGTGCTTGACGGTCACCGGGACGATTTCATCGACGAAGCGGCCAGCTTCAATGGCGGCGATGGCCTTTTCGTGGGACTGCACGGCGAACTGGTCGCAGTCCTCACGGGAGATGTTGTAGACGCGGGCGACTTCCTCAGCGGTCTCCGGCATGGAGAAGGTGGCCTTGCCATCACGCGAGTAGTCGCCGGAGAGGAACTGCGGGTTGGTGAAGCGCCAGCCGATGGAGGTGTCGAAGGTTGCTCCTGGCATGGCGAAGGCCTTGGATGGCTTTTCCATCACCCAGGGGGCGCGCGACATGGATTCGGTGCCGCCGGCGATCACGATGTCCGCAGCTCCTGCCTTGATCATATGGCTGGCCATCGTAATGGCGCTCATGCCCGAGGCGCATAGGCGATTGACGGTTATCCCGGGGACTGTCACCGGAAGGCCTGCGAGCAAGGCTGCCATGCGTGCCACGTTGCGGTTCTCTTCGCCGGCGCCGTTGGCGTTTCCGTAGATCACTTCATCCACGTGTGCCGGATCGATCCCTGCGTCTTCAATGACACGGCGGATGGTCACTGCGGCCAGGTCGTCGGGGCGCACAGCACTGAGCGCTCCGCCGTAACGGCCTACCGGCGTACGTGCTCCACCAACGAGAAATGCCTCGGTCATCTGTGCTCCTTATGCCAAAGTGGTAAGTGACTCTCAACACCTAAACTTACCGACCATTCGTTCAATAATAAAGTCGCGGGTCAGCAAATTTTCACAATTGCACTTTTTCAGCCCTCGGCCATCCGGGCTGCTCCTGGCTGTTCTAATTGCCTTTTATCCCACGCGGCGTCCAATCGATTCCATGTCAGCGGTTGATATTAGAAATTGATTCGAATACCCTCTGGTACTTAACGGACTCTGGAAAAATCCCAGATCGTGGACCGCGGCCAAGGCGATGAATTACTTCCTGGCCTTTGGACGATCGGTCGACGGAAAGCTGAAAACGACGGAGCAGCGATGCAACCGGAAAATAGCCAGCCAAACGACAACACGAATACCCATAATTTCACTCCAGACCTTGACCATGACATTGGTCCGGACATGAACACCCAAGAAGGCCGGCAAGAAGTACGCAAGGCCACCGCCGCTTCGGCCATGGGTAATATGACAGAATGGTTCGACTACGGTGTCTACGCCGTAGCCGTCACCTATATCACCGCCCACTTCTTCCCCACCGAGGGCGGCACCTTCATGGCTCTGGCCACCTTCGCCCTCTCCTTCCTGGTCCGCCCGATTGGCGGCCTGGTCTGGGGCCCACTGGGCGACAAGCTGGGACGCAAGAAGATTTTGGCGTTGACCATTATCTTGATGTCCCTGGCCACCTTCCTCATCGGCGTACTGCCGACCTTTGAAACCATTGGCATCGCCGCACCAATTCTGCTGGTGCTGCTGCGCATGGTCCAGGGCTTCTCCACCGGCGGCGAATACGGCGGTGCGGCCACGTTCATGGCAGAATATGCGCCGGACCGCAAGCGCGGATTCTTCGGCTCATTCTTGGAATTCGGCACCTTGGGCGGTTTCGCCTTGGGTACGGCCGTGATGCTTGGCCTGCAAGTGATGCTCAGCGAAGAAGCCATGATGGCTTATGGCTGGCGTATTCCATTCTTCCTCGCATTGCCAATGGGCCTGATCGGCCTGTACCTGCGTAGCAAGCTGGAGGACACCCCTGTCTTCCAGGAGATCGAAGCAGCCGGCGAAGCCCAGCAGGGCGGTTCGCTCAAGGAACTGGTAATGACCTACTGGCGCCCGATGCTGACCATGACCGGTCTGGTCATCGCACTGAACGTCGTGAACTACACGCTGCTCAGCTACATGCCTACCTATCTGGAAACCCAGCTGGGATTGGATCCCAACGCTTCGCTGGCCACCATCTTGATTGGTGAGGTAGCGATGATGGCGGTCATTCCATTTGCCGGCTCGCTCTCTGACCGGGTCGGGCGAAAACCAATGTGGTACGCCTCGGTGATCGGCTTGTTCGTGCTGGCGCTGCCAATGTTCTGGCTGATGGGCCAGTCCTTCGCCTTGGCCATTGTCGGCTTCGCAGTACTGGGCCTGCTCTATATTCCACAGCTAGCCACGATTACCGCAACCTTCCCGGCCATGTTCCCTTCCCATGTGCGTTTCGCAGGCTTTGCCATCACCTACAACATCGCTACGGCGATCTTCGGTGGCACCGCAGCCATGGTCAACGAGGCAGCGATCAATGCCACCGGCTTCCTGCTCTTCCCAGCCATCTACATGATGGCAGCATGTGTCATTGGTGCGATCGCCATCAAGTTCATGCCGGAAACCGCAGGTGCTTCGCTGCGCGGCACCGAGATCCCCGATGCATTGGACACCGGCATCCTCGCTGCAGTGAAGCAGGATGAAACCCGAACCTCCTAAGCACTCGAACACAACAGCCAAGGGGCGCATCTGCATTATGCAGATGCGCCCCTTGGCTGTTTCAGGCGAGTTGGTTCCCCGCTTAGAAATTGGTGCTCGATTTGGCATGCTTGCGGGCGAAACGCCAGCCGATCCACAGCACCACGGCAAACAGCGGAATCGTGGCGATGGTGTAGAGCCCTACCGGGAAGACCTCACCATTTTCTCCGGTCAGGGTATCGAAGGAAATCAGCACGGTGATGATCAGCAAGCTGACCAGGCCAACCCAACCAGTAACCGGAGAGCCTGGCATGGGCAGTGACGACACCGCGCCCTTCTTGCGGCGCAGCATCAGCTGGCAGCCGAAGATCGAAGCCCAGGTGAACAGCACGCCGATGGAGGCGGTGTTCAACGCAAGGTCGAAGGCGAAGGATTCGCCAAGCCAGATGTTCAAGATGACCCCGGCCAGGTAAACCACGCCCACGAAAATGATGCCGGCGGAAGGAACAAAATGCTTGTTCATTTTCGACAGCCACTGCGGAGCATGCCCGTTCCCGCTCATGGTGCGCAGAATGCGTCCAATGGAGTACAACCCGGAATTGCATGAAGACAGCGCGGCGGTGATGACCACCAAGTTCATCGCACTGCCAACCCAGCCCAGCCCCATCTTCTCGAAGACAGTCACAAACGGGCTCACCCCGGATTCGTATTCATGCCAGGGCAGCACCATGGCCAACAGCGAAACACTGCCTACGTAGAAGACCAGGATGCGGACTACTACGGCGCGGATCGCAGAGGGAACTTCCTTTTCTGGGTTCTCCATCTCACCGGCGGCAATACCCACCAGTTCAATGGCGTTGTAGGCGAAGATCACCGAGTTCAGCACCAGGATGCTGACAAAGAAGCCGCGAGGGAACAAGCCACCTTGGCCATTCTCGTCTCCGATAAAGAGATTGGAAACCGATGCTGTGTGCTCCCCTACCTGCGCATTGGTCACCACCATGTAGATGCCCACCGCCAGGAACAAGATAATCGCGGTGACCTTGATGCACGCTGCCCAGAATTCAAATTCGGCAAAGGCCTTGGCGCTGAACAGGTTAATTGCCACCAGCAGCAGCAACGCGCAGAACGCCGAAACGGTGACCGGGATATTCGGGAAGAAGTATTGGAAGTACAAGCCAATCGCTATCAGCTCCGCAACGCCGGTCATGATCCAATTCAGCACGTACATCCAGCCGGAAACGAAAGCGCCCTTGGGACCGAAGAGCTCAGCCGCGTAGGAGACAAAGGATCCGGAGGTCTGCCGATACATGATCAGCTCTCCCAACGCCCGCATCAGCAGGTAGGCCAGCGCACCGGCTACCAGATAGGACAGCACCAGGGCCGGACCGGTGGATGCCAACCGGCCACCGGAGCCCATGAACAATCCCACACCAATGGCTCCGCCAATGGCGATCATCTGGACGTGGCGACGGCTCAGGGATTTCTTATAACCCTCTGCGCTGATTTCTGCATCTTCCCGGTGATGCACTCCAGATGGCATAGATCAACTCCTGACTCACTGGTCCAGAGGCTGAACCGGTACAAAAATCGTGAAATGAATCCCGTGATCCAAAAGGCGGGCTGAAGCGTGGCGGCGGAAATATCGCGCCCATTTGCGTCTTAAGCCGTGAAAAGTCTACGCCTGCTTTCTTAGAGTTCGGCACGAAACCGACTAGCATGCATAGGGTGAGTAGCCTGAATAATTCCGTTTTGCCCAAGAAGGTCTCTGATGTCTTCGATCCACAGCGCTGGCGCTTGGTTGAAGGCTTCGACTTCACCGACATTACCTACCATCGCCAGGTGGAGCGTGACGCCCAGGGAAACATCGTGCGAGACCTGCCTACCGTGCGCATCGCTTTCGACCGCCCAGAGGTGCGCAATGCCTTCCGCCCGCACACCGTAGATGAGCTCTACCGGGCCATGGACCATGCACGGATGACCAGCGATGTCGCTACCGTGATCTTGACCGGCAACGGTCCATCGGAAAAAGACGGCGGACATGCCTTCTGCTCCGGTGGGGACCAGCGCATTCGCGGCCGCGACGGCTACCGCTATGCCGAGGGCGAGACCCGCGAGTCCATCGACCCGGCCCGTGCCGGACGCCTGCACATCTTGGAAGTCCAACGCCTGATGCGCACCATGCCCAAGGTGGTGCTGTGCGTGGTCAACGGCTGGGCCGCCGGCGGCGGGCATTCGCTGCACGTGGTCTCAGACCTGACCATCGCCTCGAAGCAGAACGGCAAGTTCAAGCAGACCGACGCAACCGTCGGCTCCTTCGACGCCGGCTACGGTTCAGCCTTGCTGGCCCGCCAGGTAGGGCAGAAGACCGCTCGCGAGATCTTCTTCCTGGCCCGCGAATACTCGGCCGACGACATGGTCCGCATGGGTGCGGTCAACGAATCGGTGGAGCACGCCCGCCTCGAGGAGGTCGCATTGGAGTATGCGGCAGATATTGCCCGCCAGTCGCCACAGGCCATCCGCATGCTGAAGTTCGCCTTCAACCTGGCCGATGACGGCTTGGCCGGGCAGCAGGTCTTCGCCGGTGAAGCCACCCGCATGGCCTACATGACCGATGAAGCAGTGGAAGGACGCGACGCGTTCTTGGGCAAGCGCGACCCTGACTGGTCCAACTACCCTTACTACTTCTAAATCGTCGGTGAAGGAACGAGAACCGGATATGGACGCACAACTAGCAGAACTGCTGGCAGCCTTGGCCGACGCGGCCAACGACGAGGGCCCGGCCGTTGAGGTATTGGCCGATGAGTCCAGCCCCCGCGGCTGGCGCATCCAGTACCTTGCGGCCTCGGACCTGCCGGGCTTCGAGCAGCCCATGGCAGTGGTGCGCACCTCCGGTTCCACCGGCCGGGCCAAGCGCACGGTGCTCAGCGTCTCGGCGCTGGCATCCAGTGCGCAGGCCACGGCCGAGTTCCTCGGCTTTGAAGGCCAGTGGCTGCTGGCCTTGCCGGTGCACTATGTCGCCGGCTTGAGCGTGCTGACCCGTTCCCTGTTCGCTGGCACCAAGCCGGTGGTGATGGACACGACCGGCAGCTTCTCTGCGCAGAAGTTCACCGACGCGGCCGAGGAAATGGTCGATGCCCGCCGCCTGACTTCCCTGGTCCCCACCCAGTTGGCCCGCCTGCTGGACAATCCGGAGCCACGGACCATTGCGGCGCTGAAGCGTTTCGACGCCATCTTGCTCGGCGGCGCACGGGCCAGCAAGGACCTGCTGCAAAGCTCGCGGCATCTGGGCCTGAAGATCTTCCAAACCTATGGCGCTGCGGAAACTTCGGGCGGTCTGGTCTACAACGGAACCGCCCTGCCGGGGGTGAAACTTGCCGAACGCCAGGGACGCATCCTGGTCTCCGGGCCGATGCTCGCCGACGGCTACGCAAATAATCCCGAAGCCACCGCCGAACACTTCGTCATCGACGAAGGCACGCGCTGGTACCTCACCGATGATCTGGGCAGCGTCGACGGCAACCGGCTGAATATCGCCGGGCGTATCGACGATGTGATTAATACCGGTGGCGTAAAACTGTCGGCCGGGAAAATTGAGGGCCTGCTCGAAGAGTTCTTCAAGCAGTGCCTGGTGCTGCCGGTACCCGACGCGCAATGGGGCCAAAGCGTAGGTTTAGCCTATTCAGGTCCGACAAATACGCAGGATGCCTTCGAAGCCGTGCGTCAAACTATTGGATCCGCGGCCGTTCCCAAACGGGTCCGCCACTACCCTTCCGGGCTTCCATTGCTGCCCAACGGGAAGTTCGATCGACGCCGAATCCTCGACGAGTTGCGCGCCGGCGGCTGATCCGATTCGCCTTGCCCGAAGTTTCGCGGGAAACTAAGGGGTCCGAGTTTTTGATCTCGCCGAAAGGAACGAGAAGTGGCAACGCTTTCCCAGTGGGTCGCCGGCGCACGCCTGCGCACCCTGCCCATCGTCATCGCCCCGGTAGTTATCGGCACCGCGGCCGCAGTGGGCGAAACCGGCCAATTTTTATGGTTCCGCTTTGTCCTTGCCCTGCTTGTGGGGCTCCTGCTCCAGGTCGGCGTGAATTACTCAAATGACTACTCCGACGGAATCCGCGGAACCGACGACGAACGGGTCGGCCCGCTGCGCTTGACCGGCTCCAAACTAGCGAAGCCGAAGCACGTGAGAAACGCGGCCTTCGGATGCTTCGGGTTGGCGGCGATTCTCGGATTGCTGCTCGTGATTCTTTCCGCTTCGTGGCCACTGCTCTTGGTGGGCGTCGCGGCGATCTTTGCCGCCTGGGGTTACACCGGCGGCAAGAACCCTTACGGATACCGTGGTTGGGGAGATCTCTACGTCTTCATTTTCTTCGGCTTGGTGGCCACGCTGGGCACCACGTACACGCAGATTGGTCAGCTCACGCTGGCTTCGCTGCTCGGTGCGATCGGCACCGGCCTGATCGGTTGCGCGCTGCTGATGGCAAATAACGTCCGCGACATTCCCACGGACCGCGAAGTTGGCAAGATTACCTTGGCGGTGCGACTGGGCGAACAGTCGGCCCGGTTGAGCTACGTGCTGATGTTGAGCGCCGCCATTGTCTTGCCGCTGCTGCTCACGGGGTCAAACGGTTGGATGTGGCTCATCTTGCTCAGCTTCATCCCGGCCGCCGCTCCAAGCTGGCTGATGCTGCGCGAAGAATCGCTGCCTAAGCTGGTGCTGGTGCTCAAGCAGACGGGCCTGGTGAACGTGGTCTACGCCGCGCTTTTCAGCTTGGCCATCATGCTGCACGCCTGGCTCTAAGGCAGAAGCCTTCCAAAGTGAACAACTTTGGAAGGCTTCGCTTATTTGTTTTCCGGTCGCTGCGATTCGTCGAAGGAATCCTCGATGGCTTCTTCGGCCAGCTGGGATTCGGTCTTCGATGCGCTGGTTTTGGCAAAGGCGTTGCGCGCGTCCTCGTTTGCTGCCAAACGTAGTTTGTTGAAGAACAAATAGGACACGGCAAAGGCGACTATCAGGGCAATCAGGCCCGAGGTGAAGATCGGCCAGGCCATTAGCTTCCACATTGCCAAGAAGACAACGCAGAACAGACCCAACCGAAGCACCGAATATTTCACAAACTGCATACGTTAAAGTCTACCGATGAACCTGTGAGCCAGAAAGTCATTAGACTAGAGGCATGGTCCGCATCATTATTTTTGCCGCACTCATTTCGGTGGCGCTCATGATCTACACATTGATCGAGTGTGCACGCACCGAGCGACATCGGGTGCGCTCCCTGCCCAAAACGGCATGGTTAGTCATCATCATCCTCCTGCCCCTGCTGGGGCCGGGATTGTGGTTTGTTTTAGGTCGTCCGGCCGCGGGGGCAAGCAAGTCCCCGGACAAGCAGAATGCTCCCGACGACGACGAGGATTTCCTCCGCCAGCTGGAAATCTGGCGGCGCCAGCAGCAGCGCGAAACCGAGCTCAAAGCACGTGAGGAAGAACTCAAACGAAAAGAGCGCGAAGCGAAGAAGAAACCTAACAAGGGTAATTCTTCGGACGATTCAGATACTCCGTCCAAGGACAGCTAATTTTCAGCGAAGCGAACTGCAGGGCCCGGCTTATGCCGGTCCCTGCAGTTCTTTCTACGCAACGTTTTCGCTGCGGTGCTAGCCCGTTGCTGATTCCAAGCCCGGAAGGCCGCTAAGCTGCCGCTGGCGGCTGTTGGGCGGCGGCCTAGCCGCGGTGGACTTCAACTTCCGGATCGGCTGGTCACGGCAAGGAGCTTTCCGGGCATGGAAAAGCCCCGAGGGCTGGACCTTTGAGTGGTCCGTCCCTCGGGGCTGCCCCGGCAACCGGGGTCCCGGGTGTGGGCTAGACTCCGGCGTAGGAGTGCAGGCCGTCGAAGAACATATTCACGATGGTGAAGTTGAAGATCACGCAGCCGTAGCCGATGATCGACAGCCAGGCCGAACGGGGCCCGGTCCAGCCACCGGTGGCACGTGCGTGCAGGTAGCCGGCGTAGACCACCCAGATCACGAAGGACCAGACTTCCTTCGGGTCCCAGCCCCAGTAGCGTCCCCAGGCCGCTTCGGCCCAGATCGCGCCGGCCATCACGGTGAAGGTCCACATGACAAACGAAATGGTATTGATCCGGTAGGCGAAGTTCTCCAGCGCGCCCGCTCCGGGAACCAAGCGCATGAATGGCAGCTTGTCCGGCTGGCCGGCGGCCAGCTTGCTCATCCGCGAGTGCTGGATCAGCTGCAGCACGTTCATGGCGAAGCTGATGGAGAACAGCGCCGCGGCGAATACCGCGATGGACACATGGATGACAATCCACGGGCTCTGCAAGGCGGGTACCAGGTGGCCCAACGGAGTGGGGAAGCCCAGGGTCGCGCCGCACAGCATCAGGGTCACCAGGCCGATGATGAAGCTGCCCATGAACCGCAGGTCCTTGAAGAACAAAACCACCAGGTACACCACGGTGACCACCAGCGCGCCGGTGGACAAGAACTCATACATGTTGCCCCACGGCACGCGGTGCGCCGCGACGCCGCGGGCGACGACCGCGAAGCCATGCATCGCCACGCCAAGCCAGGTCAGCACCACCGCGATGCGTGCGATATTGCGCGTCGAGGAGTGCTCGGTGTAGTTCATCTTGTCGTTGACGATGTCTTCGCCAACGTTGTCGGCGCGCGCCGGCTGCGCACCGCGCTTCGGGCGTTTCGGCTGCGCCACCGCGGTCGTTCCGGCACCAACGAGCATCTCGGAGTCGCGTTTTAATGCGGCCGCATCAATTTCGCTGATGCTCTTATTGCTCTTGGCCAGGTCCAGCGCGAAGAAAATGAAGGCAACCATGTAGACGAATGCCGAAAGCAACATGAACAGCTGGCTGTAGTTGCCCAGCGTTTCGTTGATTGGCGCGAGGTTTGAGCCGTTAGGCATTTACTTCTCCTTGGTCCTGCTTCTGGCTGGCCACTGGCCACTTGCTGTCAAAGATATTGTGCAACTCTGCGGATTCACGTTCAAGGCGCGGATCCTCGCCGCGGGCCAGCAGCGCGTATTCAATGCTGCGCTGCCCGTCCTCGTTCTTCAGCTTCACCCAGACGCGTCGGCGCGGAGTGAAGAGCGAGACCGCCAGTCCCGCGAGGGACAAGAAGGCGAAGATGAGGATCGGCGTTTTGCTCGGATCGTAATTCACATCCACGGCGATGAAGCGCTTCAGGTCGTCGAAGGCGATGCTCCCCTTGCCATCGGGCAGGTCATAGGTCTGCCCGGCTTCAAGCACTATGCCGCCGGAGTCGAGATTGCGTGAATTCACCTCGGTGAGGTTCTCGGTGTCCAGCACATACACGTTCTGCGGCACGCCGTCGTCGAGGCCCAGGTTTCCGGCGAAGGAGTTCAGGTGAAGCTGCGGGTTGATCGCGTTGGGATCCCCGGAGATGCCAAAGCCGGTTTCATCGACCAAGGCGGTGGGCAGCAAGAAGCCCTGGAAACCCAGCTGTTCTGGTTTCGCGTCCGGTGCCTTGATGACCATCAGGGAGGTGTACACCGAGTCCTGCGGCACCGAAACCACCGGGCCGGAGAAGGACACATCCCCGTTGCCGTCACGGACCGTCACCACCGGCGCGTAGCCGTTGCCGACCAAATACACGTCGGCGCCGTTGATGCGCAGCGGGTGGTTGACCTTCAGCTCTTCTTTCACCGGTTCGGCATCGGCAGAACGCCGGGTCTCCACATGCGCGGTGAAATCCAGGGGCTGGCCGAAGTGCGTTTTCGATTCGCGGTCGAAGACGATGTCGAATTTGTCCAGCTTCACCGAATAGGCGGTGAGATTCTCCGGGTTGAAGCTGGTGCCCGGGGTGAAGGAATCATAGGAAACCAGCGAGTTCACGAAGGTCTCCCCCTCCACGATGACGCGCTGCCCGGCGTAGCCGAAGGCTCCGCCGATGGCCACCGAAACGAGCACGCCGATCAGCGAGATGTGGAAGGTCAGGTTGCCGATCTCCCGGGTGTAGCCGCGTTCGGCCGCTACCGAGCGGCCGGTTGCATCGGAGCGACGCTCAACACGGTAACCACGCTTACGCAGCACCTTGTAGGCATCATCGATGACTTCATCATCGCTAGGAGTATCTGCTTCATCTTCAACCAGCGAAAGTGAGGTGTACTGCGGCAACCGATCGAGTCGGGCGGGAGTGCGTGGCGGCGGGGTGCGCAGTGCCTGTGCGTGCTTCTTCACCCGGGGAATGATGCAACCCACCAGCGAAACGAAGAGCAGAATATAAATCGCGGAGAACCACGCGGAGGAATACACATCGAAGAGCTGGAACCGGTCAAGCCAGGGGCCGGTTGCCGGGTTCTGCTCGAGATACTCATTGACCGTCTCGGGGTTCATCGACCGCTGCGGGAAGATCGATCCCGGAACGGCAGCGACCGCGAGCAGCAGCAGCAAGAACAGGGCGGTTGGCATCGAGGTCAGTTGAGTCCAGATCCACCGCAGCGAACCAAGGAAACCCAGGGCAGGTGCGTCGCCTCGGTCTTTGCCGGTTCGTTTATTTTTCGCCATTAGATCGGCAACCTCACTTCATTGGCAAACCAGTTTTGTAATTCAGCGACCCAGGTTCCCCAGAGCCCGGAGATCATGACCAGTCCGAGCAGGATCAGCATTCCCCCGCCTAGACGCATAATCAGCAGCTGATGCTTGCGGAAGAATGCCAGCGCCTGCATGCCGCGCTGCAATCCGAGGGCGATCAGGATGAACGGAAAACCCAATCCAAGGCAATAGAACACCGTCAACAGCGTTCCGCGGGCAACGTTCGCATCGGTGCCAGTGGACATGATCAGCACCGCGCTGAGCGTAGGCCCGATGCACGGGGCCCAGCCCAAACCGAAGGTCAGCCCCAGCACCGGCGCTCCCCAGAGTCCTGCCGGTGGTTTCCGATGAATTTTTCGGTCCCGTTGCATCCAGGAAATTCCGCCCATGAAGACGATGCCCATAAGCACCACGACCAGGCCCAAGGCCTGGGTTACCCAGGCGCCGTTGAACTTCAGCCACGCGGTGGCCTGGCTGAACAGCACGCCGGCCGCGATGAAGACTACCGAGAATCCGAGGACAAACAGCAGCACGCCCAGCAGGACCCGACCGCGACGGTGCTCGCGCAGATCGGCGCCGGTCAGCCCGGTGACATAACCGAGATATCCCGGGACCAAGGGCAGAACGCACGGTGAGAGGAAGGAAACCAGTCCCGCAAGCATGGCCACCGGGGCGGCCAGCAGCAGCGACCCGTCGAGCGCAATGTCGGCGAAGGGATTCGAAGAGATCAACGGGAGGCTCACAACTCTTCGGTGAGCGCGGTGTCGATCAGGGACTTCAACGTCCCCTTTTCGATAGCACCTATGACGCGGGCGCGAACCCGTCCCTCGCGGTCCAGAACCAGCGTGGAGGGAACCGCCTGCAGTGGTACGTATTTGGTCATCGCCAATTGGATCTGGCCATCGGTGTCCTGCACCGATTCATAAGGGATTTCGAAGCTGCGCTCGAAGGCCAGCGAGGCTTCGGCCTCATCGCGGACGTTGACTCCGATGAATGGAACGTCCTCGCCAAAGTCCTCGGAGAGTTCTTTCAGGTGCGGTGCCTCGATTCGGCACGGTGCGCACGCGGCGTACCAGAAGTTCAGCACCACCGGCTTACCGCGCAGGGCCGCCAGATCGATGGGCGTGCCCTGATAGGTCTCGGAGGTCAGTTCGATTGGCTCGCTGCGCTTCGCGGGCAGGTATTCCTGCACCGCGCCGTCGCCGGCGATGTAGTTTTTGTTGTCTCCGGAGCGCGCCTGCTTGGCTAGCGGATCCTCGGTGACCGAGCATGCGGCCAGCGGCACAGCCGCCGCGGCAACCAGCATCGAACGCAGCATGGTGCGACGATTCAGGAAGCGAGGATTCTGCGAGGATTCATTCATTTGGCTTAGGCTCCAGGGATGTTCGCCGCGCCCGCCAGCAGGTCTGGGCTCGGTTCGGTGTAATTCACGGAGCGAAGTTCGTCTCCGTCAAACTCAAAACTCGTTATTGAGCTCAGCGTGCATTCGCGCTGGCGTGGGTCATGCCAGAGCGGCTTGCCTTCACCGGCGCGCCGGGTCACCCAAATAGGCAACTGGTGGCTGACGATAATGATCTCGGCGCCGTCGCCGTGTTCGGCCACCGCCGCCTGGCGCTGGGCGTCCATGGCCTGTCGCATGCGAGCGACCTGCGCGGCGTACGGTTCGCCCCATGAGGGTTTCAGCGGATTGCGCAGCAGCGGCCAGTACCGCGGATTCTTCAGGTGGGACTTGATCTGTGCCAGACCTTCAAAGCTGTTGCCTGCCTCGATCACCCGGTCATCGGTGATGATGGGCAGGCCCAGAGCCTGGGCCGCAGGTTGCGCGGTCTGCTGCGCTCGAAGCAGCGGGGAGGCAACCAGACGGACCACCCGGGCGCCTTCGGCCTGACGCTTGGCGAAGTACTCTCCGGCTCGATCCGCCATCTGGAAACCCAGCTCGGAAAGGCCATACCCCGGGATCCGGCCATACAAAACGCGGTTCGGGTTGAAAACTTCCCCATGGCGCAACAAATGAACGGTTGAAACTGGCATGGTTACAGTCTCTCAAACAATCAACCTAAAAGATGAAAATTGTGGCCACGATCAAGTATTCACAGCCTCTGCATGGGATTCCCATATCAAAAAACCATCCTTTCGGAGGGGCACATCACAAACGCCACGGACTAGGCTAGTAGTTAGAGTTACTCACCGTTTAGCAGCAATCAAAGGACGATCATGAGCACCAACGATCCGAACCAGCCAGGCCAGCCATATGACCCGTTAGCCGGGTCCGGGAGTTCGAACCCGAACCCCTACGGCGAAAATCCCTACGGTGGGCAGCCGACCCCCTACGGTCAGCCGGCAGCGCAGCAGCTTCCGCAATTCCAGCAGCAAGGTGGCTACGCTCCGGTCCAGCCGCCTGCCGAGCGTCCCAAGACCTTGCAGATGGCGTTTATTTTCATCATGCTTGCCGGGGTGCTCAGCGCCGCAGCCAGCTGGCTGATCAACAGCACCAACCTCTTCGGCAATATGGTGCGTTCGCAGTGGACGATGTTCGAAGATCAGATGCGCATGCAGATGGAGTCTTCCAACGACGCCGCGATGAATGCAGAGATCGAACGCATGATAGAAAACCCCGACACTTTCCTGTCGCAGATCACTTCCACCATGACCACCTTCACCGTGGTGGGCATGTTCATCACGCTCATCGCCTACTTCTTGGTCGGCTTCTTCGTCGGTCGAGGGGTCCGCGCGATGCGGATCATCGCCACGATCCTGGCGGCCATCTCCGTCGTTGGCATGCTGATCAGCCTGCCGATGTTCAGCATGTACGCCAACGCGGCTGATGCCACGATGATCAATGTGGTTTATGCCCTTGGATTCATTGCTGGCGTCGTCGGCGTGGTCTTCGCCTGGTTGCCGGCTTCCTCGCAGTACATCGCCCAGCGCAGCCAGGCGCGCCGGGCTGGCTACCGCTAAACCGTTTCGGGTCCTCAGACCCAGCGCTGAAATTGGCGTAGGCCGTGGCTCATTTGAGCCACGGCCTACGCCTTTAGATTTTAACTGCCCGGTTGCCGCCTAGCGTTGTACCGCGTGGTAGGCCAGGATCTGCAGCTCGGTGGACAGGTCCACGCGGCGGACGATCATGCCCGCCGGAATGCGCAGCGGCTGTGGCGCGAAGCTGAGCACCGACTTCACCCCATGCGCCGCAAGCGCGTCGATCAGCCCCTGGGCCGCGACTCCGGGAACCGCTAGGACCGCGATATTGATCTGCTCCCGCGCAATCACCTCGCCGAGCTCACCGACCGGTTCCACGATAAATTCGCCGACCTCGCTGCCGACCAGGGATACGTCCGCATCGAGGATGGCGCGCACCTGGAAACCTCGGCTGGCAAAACCTGCGTAGCCGCTCAGCGCACGTCCGAGGTTACCGGCGCCGAGGATGGCCACACGCCAGTCCTGGTTCAGGCCCAAGGTCCGGTTGATGTGTTCGGCCAGCTCGGTCACCACATATCCGACGCCACGAGTTCCATAGGAACCAAGCAAGGAGAGGTCCTTGCGGAGGATTGCCGGGTTCACTCCGGCTTCCTTGGCCAGCACACCCGAGCTGGTGCGTTCCACGCCCTGGGCTTCGAACGCATTGAGCGCCCGCAAATACTGGGTCAGGCGCGTCAGCGTCGCTTCGGGCAGTACCCGCGGTTCAATTTCAGCCATGCGCCGCTGCTCTGCTTTTCGAACGGGCCGGTAAATGCATCAAGGGGCCTCTCATGCCATTAGCTGCCCAACAGGCGTTCAAGCCGTTTGGCATCAATGGTCCAGAAGTCCCGGACCTGACCATCAACGAGGAGTACTGGCACCTCTTCGTGGTGGCGTGCCAGCAGTTCGGGATGCTCGTCGATGTCTATTTCGGAGAACTCCATGTTCATCCGTTCGGTGACGTCGTTGACTGTCGCCCTGGCGGCCTCGCACAAATGGCATCCTTGGCGCACCAGTAACTGGATCTCATGCATTTTACTCACCTGTCCATAATCTCACGAGCCGCAACCAGCGTCTAAGTCGGCAATGAAATAAACTGGATCAAATGCAGTCTTCAGAGCACCTCACCAGCCAGAACACGTCGGCGCCACGCGACGTCGTTGCCGCCTTCTTCGACGTGGACAACACCATGGTCCGTGGTGCCTCCCTATATCTGCTGGCCAGGAAGATGCATCAGCGTCGTTTCTTCCGGCTACGCGAAATTCTCTGGTTTGCCCTCAAGCAGCTGCGCTTTGCCGCCCGCGGCGAGCATCTGGGCGACATCCATCAGATTCGCGACCGTGCGCTGCTGATGGCCAAGGGCATTTCGGTCGCCGAGATGGCGCAGATTGGCCAGGAAATCTATGACGAGTACATTGAGCCTAAGTTATGGAAAGGCACGGTCTCCATCGCCCATCAGCATCGCGCAGTGGGCCGAGAAGTTTGGCTGGTCACCGCGACCCCGCTAGAAGTAGCGAACGTCATATCCGAACGCTTGGAACTCACCGGTGCCTTGGGGACCGTGGTTGAAAATGTGGATGGTAAATACACCGGCGCGCTGGCCACCCCGATCTTGCATGCGGCCGAAAAAGCTCAGGCCGTTCGTACGCTGGCTAAGGAACGTGGAATCAAGCTTTCCAAGTCCTGGGCATACTCGGACTCCTACAACGATGTGCCGTTGCTTGAGGCGGTGGGACATCCTGTTGCGATCAACCCGGACGCGCGGCTGAGGGCCTACGCCAAGCGTCGCGGATGGCAGGTCTACGACTTCCGCACCGGACAGCGTGCGGCGCGGATCAGCCTGCGTCTGGCCGGTGTGCTGGGCGCGGTGTGGGCCGCGAAGCGTTCACTGCCAAGCCGCCGCGGGAAATAGCTGGGAAAAAGCAATCGCCACCGTCAAGGTCAAGCCTTGATACGGTGGCGATAATTGCCAAGAGGCAAATGCTGCTTGAAGCAGATTTACTTCTTATTACGACGCTGGTGACGAGTTTTACGAAGCAATTTACGGTGCTTCTTCTTCGACATACGCTTACGGCGCTTCTTGATAACAGAGCCCATAGTGGTTCCTCACAAACTAAATAAATATGTCAACCAAAATGTAGGCTTAAGAACAAGCATAAGCTACAAGGTTGACCGGACGTTAAACGTTCCTTAATAGATTACCCGCTTTTCGGCCATGCTCTGACCATCGCGCGGCTATCGACCGAGGGAACCTGTTCCACGCTGCGGGTCAATCGCCGCAGCTTGCAGGTAGGCTTCCACTGCGTTTTCCGGAACGCGATAGGAGCGACCGAATTGAACAGCAGGCAAGTCGCCTGCATGAATCAGGCGATAAACCGTCATTTTAGAAACACGCATCATCTCGGCCACTTCAGCGACCGTCATGAAACGGGCTCCTGCAAAATTCTGTTTATCCGCCATAGGGGAATTTCTCCTGACGCTGATCTCTGATTCGTCGTTTATATTGCTCGCGTGAACAAATACGACTTGGGATCAACATCGGCAATCATATTCACGTTCGCTCGATCCCAGTCTAGTCGCACTTACGTAACTTTTGCATCACGGAACACACCTGAACCACATTTAGATCTCAAAAAAGAGCTTTTAAAAGCTGCTGGCCGCCGTTCCGAGGCCGGAAACGGCGTCGAAACAGCGGCCAAGAGGTCGCTTGAGGGTCGAGGGACTAGATCAAGCCCTGAGCCAGCATTGCG
Source organism: Arthrobacter sp. MYb221 (assembly GCF_002979835.1). NCBI lineage: Bacteria > Bacillati > Actinomycetota > Actinomycetes > Micrococcales > Micrococcaceae > Arthrobacter > Arthrobacter sp. MYb221. Next base: position 72,890 of record NZ_PCPW01000007.1, read on the forward strand.
TCGGCAACCTTGACGAAGCCGGCGATATTGGCGCCGGCAACGTAGTTGCCTGGCACCCCGTATTCGTCGGCGGTGGTTGCGCAACGCTCGTGAATGCCTACCATGATCTCGGTCAGGCGAAGCTCGGTGTGCTCGAAGGTCCACGAGTCGCGGCTAGCGTTCTGCTGCATTTCCAGCGCAGAAGTAGCCACGCCACCGGCGTTGGCGGCCTTGCCCGGACCGAAGAGGATGCCAGCATCCTGGAATACCGAGGTCGCCTCGGCGGTGGTTGGCATATTGGCGCCTTCGGCCACGGCGATAGTTCCCGCGGCAACCATCTTCTTCGCCGAGGCTGCTCCAAGTTCGTTCTGCGTGGCACACGGCAGGGCTACCGCGCCCTGCACGTCCCAGACGTTTCCGTCGGCCACGTAGGAAACCTTCTTGCTCCCCCGGCGCTCGGCGTATTCGCTGATACGTCCGCGCTCGACTTCCTTGATCTGGCGCAGCAGATCAAGATCGATGCCATTTTCGTCGACGATGAATCCGCTGGAATCCGAGGCGGTAATCACCTTCGCGCCCAGATCCTGAGCCTTCTCGATGGCATGCAGCGCCACGTTTCCGGACCCCGAAACGACCACGCGCTGGCCGTCGAAGCTCATCCCGCGGGTCTTGAGCATCTCTTCGGTAAAGATCACCGCGCCGTAGCCGGTGGCTTCCGGGCGTACCAATGAGCCGCCCCAGCTCAGCCCCTTGCCGGTCAGCACGCCAGACTCGTAGCGATTGGTGATTCGCTTGTACTGGCCGAAGAGGTAACCGATCTCACGGCCACCGACACCAATGTCACCGGCTGGAACGTCGGTGTATTCGCCGATATGACGGTAGAGCTCGGTCATGAACGACTGGCAGAAGCGCATCACCTCGCCGTCGGTCTTCCCGCGCGGGTCAAAGTCCGAGCCGCCCTTGCCACCACCAATTGGCATGCCGGTCAGGGAGTTCTTGAAGATCTGTTCGAAGCCAAGGAACTTGACGATGCCCAGATAAACCGAAGGATGGAAACGCAGTCCGCCCTTGTATGGGCCCAGCGCGGAGTTGAACTCGACACGGAAACCGCGGTTGATCTGTACACGACCCTGGTCATCTACCCAAGGCACGCGGAAAATGATCTGGCGCTCTGGCTCGCACAGGCGCTGAAGAATAGCAGCCTCTGCATATTCTGGGTGCTTCTGTGACACCGCTTCGAGGCTCTCGAAGACTTCGGTCACGGCCTGGTGGAATTCTGCCTCACCGGGATTACGGCGGAAGACTTCGTCGCGAATACTCGCTAGTTGCTTGTCCAAGTTTTTCTCCTCATCACTTGGGGCAGGCCTCAGGGGCGCGCAAAAGCCCACCGGCCCGGCAACTCTGCCCCACGCAAGAGAATGCCATGCCTGACATTCTCAATGAAAATTCTTTGTTACATACAGCGCTCGCCTGCGTAACTTAAATATCACCGACCGCAATGCCCGAATCCGCTTTTAGTCAGGTCAGATAGCTAACGTCGACGGCCGAAGCGTGGGAAGCGCTCCAATATTTCTTGCGCTCGTCCCGTGACTTGTTCGAGCCCCCGCCCTACACTGCGTCCGAGCTGATGAGCTGCGGCTGGAAGTGCGTTGGCGTCCTGCGGATCTTGAATCAGGTCCAGGTCCACCGGCATCAGCTCCGCCGCCGGCTCCTCGGCCGGCAAAAACTCTACGCACCAGGAGACCAGGGTGTCGATCGCTTCGCACTGCACACTGTAGATGCGGCGTTGGCCTTGGGCTGTCATGCTGACCAGGTCCGCTTCACGCAGAACCTTCAGGTGCTTGGAGACGGTCGGTTGAGAAATATCCAACTGAACCACCAAGGCACCAACCGCCATCGGCTCGAGCTTTAACGCCTCGATGATCTTGCGTCGGGTTGGTTCTGCCAATGCAGAAAATACGTCGTCAATAGCCACAGACATTACCCTATCGGCAGATGGCCTTACAGGAACGAATTTTTTGCCCCTGTTGAGGGTCGAGATTGATCACAGGAAAGCGAACGCCTTAGTCAAACCACGGGTCCAGCCCATAGAGCGGGAAAACTTCCTTACGCGTGGCGATAATCGTACGGTCCACCGGATCGGCCGGATCATAACCGACCTCCCAGTTCCGCCACCACAATTGGGCGTCATCCCCCATCAGATAGGGCACCGCCCGGCCGTAGGTTTCCAGCACATGGCGCCGGAAGCCCTCCGGAACGTAGGTACGCAAGGCAATGGGCTTGCCGGCGGCGATCGCCGTCAGGTGGGTCCACGTGCGCGGCACGACGGCGGTGACGTTGTAGCCGCCGCCTCCGGTAGCCAGCCAGCGGCCCTGGCAAACCTCGTCCGCCAGCTGGGAGATATCCAGAGCCACCTGGCGCTGGGCGTCCACCGATAGCTTCAGATTGGTCATGTCGTCATCGCGATGGGCATCGCAGCCGTGCTGGGACACGATGACCTCCGGATTGAAGGCGCGCACCAGCTGCGGAACCACCGCGTGGAAGGCGCGCATCCACGCGGCGTCCCCGGTCATCGCGGGCAAGGCGATATTCACCGCGCTGCCCTCGGCCTGCGGGCCTCCGGTCTCGTTGGCGAACCCGGTGCCGGGAAAGAGCGAAAGCCCCGACTCATGGATGGAAATCGTCAAGACCCGGTCATCGTCCCAGAAGATCGATTCGGTACCGTCACCGTGGTGGGCATCGACGTCGATATAGCAAACACGTTTCGCACCGCGCTCCAGCATGCGGTGAATGGCTGCGGCGGCGTCGTTGAAGATGCAGAAGCCGCTGGCCTTGTTGCGCTTGGCATGATGCATCCCGCCGGCGAAGTTCACCGCGCGCACGGTTGATTCATCCATGATCGCCTCCGCGGCGATCACCGAACCGCCCACGATGCGCGCGGCCGCCTCATACATCCCGGCGAAGACCGGGTCGTCTTCGGTTCCCAAACCAAAGTCGACCGCGATCAGCGTGGGGTCGGCGCTGACCTGCTTCACCTGGTCCAGGTAGCCCTGGTCGTGAACGGTCCGCAGCACGGCGTCGCTGGCGACCTCGGGGGCCGAGATGCTCACCGTCGGAGCATCATAAACTTCAAGCTGCTTGCTGAGCCGATGGGTCAGCTCAAGCCGGGCGGGGTGCATCGGATGGTAGTCGCTGAACTTGTACTTCAAGTACTTTTCATCCCAGAGCACCAGGGTGGGTTGCGGCGCATGTCGAGGTTCTAACACCTTTGTAGGCTACCCGATTGTGATCCTTGTAACCCATTTATGGCCGTCCGGGACATTTTGCACGTGTTTCGCGGGGCTAAGACGAGCGCAATTGGTTGCGAACGCGTAAATTACAAGGAGAACCCTCCGTCCCAACGAAATGGCGAATTAAGGCGATGAGCACCCAGAGCGAACCGCGCGACAAGGCGCGGGTAGCTGAATTACGCGAAAAGCGGCGCAAACAGTGGTTGGCGTTGCGCGTGCGGATCGCCGACTTCACGGTCCGCTCCCCCGCCCGCTTGGCCCTAGGCGCCTTCCTCGTGGCCATCGCGATTTTCACTTCCCTGCTGGCAGCCCCGTTCTCCTCGGCTTCCGGGGAAGCGACCGCATTGCACGACGCGCTGTTCACCGCCGTCTCGGCGGTCTGCGTCACCGGCCTGACCACGGTCTCCACCGCGGTCCACTGGTCCTTCGCCGGGCAGCTGATCATGATCATCGGCGCCTTCATGGGCGGGCTGGGAATCCTGACCCTGGCCTCGATCCTCTCCCTGGCGGTCTCGCGCAAGCTCGGCGTGCGCGGCAAGCTGATGGCGCAGAATTCCATGAACACCACCGGGGCCTCCGCCCTGGGCGAGGTCGGCTCGCTGCTGCGCATCGTGATCCTGACCGCGGTCAGCCTGCAGGCGTTGATTGCGCTGCTCCTGGTCCCGCGCTTCGCGGTGCTCGGCGAAAACCTGCCTTCGGCCATCTGGCACGGCGTGTTCTACGCGGTCTCCTCCTTCAACAACGCCGGCTTCACCCCGCACTCCGACGGGCTGGTGCCCTACGGAACGGACCTGTGGATCCTCGGCCCGCTGATGTTCGGGGTGTTCCTGGGTTCCCTGGGCTTCCCCGTGATCATGGTGCTGCTCGTCCACCGGTTCAATGCGAAGAAATGGAATCTGCACACCAAGCTCACCCTGATGGTGACCCTGATCCTGCTGGTCGCCGGCGCCCTGCTGTGGCTCGTGGTCGAATGGAACAACCCGCGCACCATTGGGACCATGGATTCCGGCGACAAGCTCGTCCACGGCCTGTTCGCCTCGGTGATGACCCGTTCTGGCGGATTCAACCTCGTGGACCAAAACGACATGAGCCAGGTCTCGGTGCTCATCACCGATGCGCTGATGTTCGCCGGCGGCGGTTCGGCCTCCACGGCCGGCGGCATCAAGGTCACCACGATCGCCGTGATGTTCCTTGCGATCATGGCCGAGGTGCGCGGCGAGCGCGATGCGAAGGCTTTCGGCCGGCGCATCCCGGAAGGCACCATGCGCGTGGCGGTGTCGGTGGTCGCCCTCGGCGCCACCTTGGTGATGGTGTCCACCGGCTTGCTGCTGGCCATCGACCAGGAGGTCGGTTTCTCCCGCGCATTGTTCGAATCGATCTCCGCATTCGGTACCGTAGGACTGAGCATGGGAGTCTCCGCAGAGATGCCTCCCGCAGGTAAATACGTACTGAGCGCCCTGATGTTCGCCGGACGTATCGGAAGCATCACCTTGGCCAGCGCCTTGACCATGCGTCATCGCGATACGCTGTATAGCCTCCCCGAAGAAAGGCCGATCATTGGCTGAGAAAAGTATGGAGCACAACGCACCGGTGCTCGTCATCGGACTGGGACGCTTCGGCGCCTCGGTGGCCGAAACCCTGGTCAAGCAGGGCCGCGAGGTGCTCGCCATCGAACGCAGCCCGGAATTGGTCCAGCAGTGGGCCAGCACGCTGACCCATGTGGTGGCGGCCGACGCCACCAATATCGATGCGCTGCGCCAGCTGGGCGCCCAGGAGTTCAGCTCCGCGGTGGTCGGGGTGGGCACCTCGATCGAGTCCTCGGTGCTGATTACCGTGAATCTGGTGGATCTGGGGATCGAGCACCTCTGGGTGAAGGCGATTACGCCTTCCCACGGCAAGATCCTCACCCGCATCGGCGCGAACCATGTGATTTATCCGGAGGCCGATGCCGGGGTTCGCGCGGCCCACCTGGTCGGTGGACGCATGCTGGACTTCATCGAGTTCGATGATGGCTTCGCGATTGTGAAGATGTACCCGCCAAAGGAAACCCAGGGCTTCACCCTGGCCGAATCGCAGGTGCGTTCCAAATACGGGATCACCATCGTCGGGGTGAAAACCCCGGGCGAGGACTTCACCTACGCGGTGCCGGACACGATGGTCACGAGGCGTGACATATTGATCGTCTCCGGGCACGTGGACCTGCTCGAACGCTTCGCCGCCCGCCCCTAAACGGGCGTCAAGACGGCTATGGCGCCGGTCCCCCAGTTCGGGGAGCCGGCGCCATAGAACTTTTAATCGCTGGATTAGCCGAGTTCTGCGCTGAGCTGCGCGGCACGCGCGGCGGCGGCCTTGGCCCCGGCTTCGATAATCGCTGGAATCCCCTGCGCATCGAAGGTCAGAATCGCTTGCTCGGTGGTGCCCTTGGGGCTCGTAACCGCACGACGCATATCTGCCGGGTTGGCCTGCGGGTCAGCGAGCATCTTGCCGGCCCCGGCCACGGTGGCACGGGCCAGATCCATGGCGAGCTTCTCGTCGAGCCCCATGGCGATACCGGCGTTGGTCATCGCTTCGGCCAGGTAGAAGCCATAGGCCGGGCCGGAGCCCGAGATCGCCCCGAGCGCGTTTTGCTGCGACTCGTCGATCACGTGGACCTCCCCGGAACCGGCAAAGAGCTCGGCGACAAGGTTGATTTGCGTCTCGCTCACCGCCTGCCCTGCGCTCAAGCCGACGACTCCGGAACCAACCATCAGCGGCGTGTTCGGCATGGAACGGATCACCGGCTGTCCGTCGCGCAGCTGCCCCTGCATGGTGGCGAGGGTAATCGCCGCGGCCACCGAGACCACCACTGTCTGCGCAGGCAAGGCTTCGGAAATCTCGGCGCAGAGCGCGGTAATCCCTACCGGCTTCACCCCGAGGAAAACGATGTCCGCTTCGGCGGCGGCCTTCGAATTCGCTTCGGGATCTTCGTCGCCGATCAGCACGTTGATGCCCAGTTCGCGCAATTGCGCGGCACGGTTGTCGCTGCGCAGGGTTGCGGTAATTTTCTTCGGGTCATGTCCGGCGCCCAAGATACCGCGCAGGATCGCGCCGTTCATGGAGCCCGTGCCCAAAAATGCGAGTCGGAGATTATTCGTAGCTTCGCTCATACAGTTATTTTGTCACCCGTTCAGAGTCTTGATTAATTGACAGATGCTGGCGTGCAAATTCGAGCGTCTGGCCCAGCCATTCTTCTTTTTGCCCCGCCTGCTTGGCCTTGCGCGTTGATACTTCCACCGCGACCACGCCATCCCACTGGGAATCGCGCAAGAAATTCAGCGATTCAACGACCGGCTGCGTACCCAATCCGGGCACCAAATGCTCATCCTTGCCGTTATCCAACCCATCACACAGGTGGACGTGGGTCAACCTGTCCCCCAGGTCCTCAAACGCTTGGCGAGAGTTCATCGTTGCAATGGCCGCATGGGAAAAGTCCCAAGTGACATGGCGATAGTCCTCGGGGACCGGGTTCCAATGCGGGAGATACATCTTGGAGGATTCACGTCCGCGGCTGCGCCACGGGTACATGTTTTCAACCGCGATTTTCATGCCCGTGGAGTCGGTCAACCGGCGTACGCCCTCGACGAATCCTTCGGCATAGTTCCCCTGCCAACGAAACGGCGGGTGCGCAACAACCACGCTGGCTCCTACCGCTTTCGCCAGGATCACCGATCGCTCGATTTTTGCCCACGCCGAACCCCAGACCTGCTGGGTAAGCAGCAGGGTTGGCGCGTGTATCGCCATAATAGGCAATTGGTATTTGTCCATCAGGGCCATCAGCGCGGTGGCTGACTGACTGGCCTGGTTGCCGGTCACCAACACCTCAAGCCCGTCGTAGCCCACGTCCTTGGCTATCGCGAAGGCGTCATGTACGGTCAGCGGATAGACCGAGGCACTGGATAGTGTCACCGGTACCCGAGGTACACGCTGCTGGTCTTCCATATCCGACCCCTCCTCGTCGCGCCGCTGCATAGCGGCGCCTTTTCCAGTGAAGCGCTAGGCCGTAGGTTCGCCGAGACTTAAGGTCTTCAACGAGCCCAAGGCAACCTCTCCTACCCCCACGCTACTACTGAGCGGTGTCGAAGAGTCAAACATCACGTGATCAAAACGTCGCAGCATGAGACCTTCGCGTAACGCCCAAGGGCAGATGCGGACACTTTTGAGTTTTAATGCGCTCATCGCCTCATGAGCAACGATCGCACCGGCGAGCAGCTGCGGGGCGCGGATTTCCGAAACGCCCGGCAGTTCGGCGCGTTCGTCCCAGCTCATCGCGGTCAGCCGGTTGGTCCAGAGTTTCAGCGAATCGCGGTGCAGCACGCGTTTGACGTATGGCCCCTCCCCGCTGGGGGCGGATCCGGTGATCCGCGACAGCGACCGGAAGGTTTTCGAGGTGGCCGTGGCCAGCGTGGGCTTGCCGTATTGGCGCAGTTCGGTGGTCGGGTCGGTGAGCACATCACGCACGTAGTTGCGCAGCTCCCGGACTTCCTTGATCGAAGGCAAATCGTTGGGCAGCCATTCGCGGGTCAGCCTGCCGGCGCCCAGCGGCACGGAGAAGGCGACCTGGGGGAATTCGTCGGTGCCCACCGCAAGTTCGAGCGAACCACCGCCCATATCCAGGTTGAGGATCGATTCGGACGACCAGCCGAACCAGCGGCGCACCGAGTAGAAGGTCATTCCGGCTTCTTCTTCGCCGGAAAGCTCCATCAGGCTCACACCGGTTTCCCGGCTCACCCGTTCGAGCACCGCTACGCCATTGGAGGATTCCCGAATGGCAGAGGTGCAAAATCCCATGAAGTCTTCGACCCGATGGCTTTTGGCGAACTCGGCTGCCTCCTTGATGAAGGCGATGAGTTCTTGCTGCCCCTCTTCGGTGATGGCGCCATACTCGTTGAGGTAGCGCACCAGCGACAACGGTCGTTTATGCGAGGCATAAGAGACCGGTCGGGCGCCTGGGTAGGCGTCCACCAATAATAGGTGGACGGTATTCGAACCAATATCCAAAACGCCAAGTCTCATGGTGCGCTCCTCAACTCAGAGACGAAGTCTACTTCTCGCTCTTCTTGGCGGTGGTTTTCTTCGCCGTGGTCGCCTTCTTGGCCGGGGCCTTCTTGGCTGCGGGCTTCTTCGCGGGAGCCTTTTTCGCTGCCGTGCGCTTCACCGGGCCACGGGCGCGCTTATCCGCCAGCAGCTCAATGGCTTGCTCACGCGTCAGCTCCTCCAAGGAGGTTGTGCGCGGCACGGTGATGTTGGTGACGCCGTCGGTAATGTATGGGCCGAAGCGGCCATCCTTGACCACGATGTTCTTCTCGCTCGTCGGGTCCACCCCGAACTCGGCCAGCGGCGGCACCGCGGCGCGGCGGCCACGCTGCTTGGGCTGTGCGTAGATCGCCAGCGCCTCGTCGAGGGTGATGGTGAAGATCTGCTCTTCGCTGTCGATGGAACGCGAATCGCTGCCCTTCTTCAGATACGGACCGAAGCGGCCGTTCTGCACGGTGATCTCTTCGCCCTCGGCGTCGGCACCGAGCACCCGGGGCAGGCTCATCAGCTGCAGAGCCTCATCCAGGGTGACGGTTTCCACGGTCATGGTCTTGAACAGCGACGCGGTGCGTGGCTTGACCTTGACCGGCTTCTTCGGCGGCTTTGGCTTGCCGTTCTTGTAGTATTCCACCGGCTGCGCGGCGATTTCCTCTTCCGTGAGCTCCGGGATGATCTCGGTGACGTAGGCGCCGTAACGGCCGTCCTTGGCCACGATCTTGCGGCCGGTAGCCTCTTCGATGCCCAGCTCGCGTTCGGAGACCTGGGCGGTGGCGAACAGTTCCTCGGCCTTCGCCGCGGTCAGCTCGTCCGGAGCCAGTTCCTCGGGCACATTCGCGCGCTGCGGGTCGGTGCCTTCTTCGGCGCCTTCCGGGATGGCGCGTTCCAGGTATGGGCCGAACTTGCCCACGCGCAAGGTGATGTCATCGGTGATCTTGATGGAGTTGATCGCCCGAGCGTCGATGTCGCCGAGGTTGTCCACCACGTGCTTCAGGCCCTCCGGGCTGGTTTCGCCCTTGCCGCCGAAGTAGAACATGTTCAACCAGTCGGAGCGCGCACGGTTGCCCTGCGCGATTTCGTCCAGGTCGTCTTCCAAGCGTGCGGTGAAGTCGTAGTCCACGTACTTGGCGAAGTGCTCTTCGAGCAGGCGGATTACCGAGAACGCGATCCAGCTTGGCACCAGGGCGCCGCCGCGCTTGGTCACGTAGCCGCGATCCATGATGGTGGAGATGGTCGGCGCGTAGGTCGAGGGACGGCCAATCTCGCGCTTTTCCAGCTCGGCGACGATGGACGCTTCGGTATAGCGCGCCGGCGGGGTGGTTTCGTGGCCCAGTGCGGTCAGCTCATCCCCGGTCAGCCCCTGTCCCACGGCGAGCTGAGGCAGGCGTGCCTCGGCGTTCTCCGGCTTATCTGCCGCGTCGCTCTCGGAGTCCTTGCCTTCTTCGTAGGCCGAGAGGAAACCGCGGAAGGTGATGACGGTACCGGAGGCAGAGAATTCGGCAACGCGCTGATCGCTAGCGGTGCCCGCGAGCTTGATGGTGGCGGTGAATCCCTTGGCATCTGCCATCTGCGAGGCGACGGTGCGCTTCCAGATCAGCTCGTACAGGGTGAATTCATCCTTGGAGAGCTGGGAGCGGACGTCCTTTGGGCGGCGGAACATGTCACCGGCCGGACGAACTGCTTCGTGGGCTTCTTGAGCGGAGTCGGACTTGCCCTTGTACACGCGGGGGCTCTTGGGAATCGAATCCGAGCCATAAAGTTCGGTGGCTTGGGTGCGGGCGGCGCGGACGGCCTCATTCGACAGGAATACCGAGTCGGTACGCATGTAGGTGATGTAACCATTTTCGTACAGACGCTGCGCGATCTGCATGGTCAGCTTCGAGCTCCAGCGTAGCTTGCGGCTGGCTTCCTGCTGCAAGGTCGAAGTGGTGAAGGGCGCTGCCGGACGTCGGGTGTAGGGCTTGTCCTCCACGGAGGTGACGGCAAAGTCGCTGTTGGCCAAATTGCTGACCAATGATTCGGCGGCTTCCTGGTTCAGCTCCGCGACCGGGTTGCGGGTGGTCTTCAGCTGGCCGCGGTCATCGTAGTCGCGGCCCGAGGCGACGCGCTTGCCGTCCACCGAGGAGAGCTTGGCGGCGAAGGTTTCCCCAACGGTGGTGGCGAAGCTTCCCTTGACATCCCAGTACCCGGCGGAGACGAAAGCCATGCGCTCACGTTCGCGCTCAACCACCAGCCGGGTGGCGACCGACTGGACACGGCCGGCGGAGAGCCCGCGGGCAATCTTGCGCCACAGAACCGGAGAGATCTCGTAACCGTAGAGGCGATCCAGGACGCGGCGGGTTTCCTGCGCATCGACCAGATCGGTATCCAGCTCACGCATCGAGCCCAGGGCGCGCTCGATACCTTCCTTGGTGATTTCGGTGAAGGCAAGACGGCGTACCGGGACCTTGGGCTTAAGCACCTGGAGCAGGTGCCACGCGATGGCTTCGCCTTCGCGGTCCGCATCTGTTGCGAGGTAGAGTTCGTCGGCATCTTTGAGCTTGGCCTTCAGCTCCGAAACGCGCTTCTTCTTATCCGGGTACACCATGTAATAGGGTTCGAAGTCGTTATCGATGTCGACCGCAAATTTGCCCACGGAAGTTTTCTTGAGCTCGGTGGGAAGCTCGGAGGGCTGGGGAAGATCGCGGATGTGGCCCACCGAGGCGTCCACGTCGAAGCCCTCGCCCAGATATTTGGCGATTGACTTTACCTTGGCAGGAGACTCCACGATAACGAGTTTCTTGCCGGTCTTTTCCTTGGCCTTTGCGGGCACAGCTCTCCTTTTATACAACGCGGTTCCGAACGCTTCCCAGCGAGGTAACGCTCGGGCGGCAATCGCAGCACCATTCCTTGCGACCAGAATCAGTCGCAATTCCCGATGATCTTACACCGAAGAACTGCACAACTTTTCTCTAGCTCGCATCTCCACCCGGGTGCTGGTACTCGGGTAGTAGTGAGATTAAGTAGAACATACGCTTTGAGTCGATGTTGCGTTCTTCGGCCGTGGCCATTGCCTCATACTCGTAAACGAGGTCCAATAATCGCCGATTAAACTCCTTTTGCTTCGCTTCGGGAAGAAACACTAAACCACTGGTCAGCAAGGGTGGGCGGTCGGCATCCGGCTCGATTCCCGACTTGGCTTCCGCCTCGCGCCGCTCCACTTCGGCATTCAGCCTTGTGCGGAACGCGTTCAACTGCACGTTGAGGTAGGCCGTTTTCGCGTTCGTCGAATCGATCTGGGTGTTTAGCTCCAGCCTTTCGCCCGCGGCGCGCCACCGGCGTTCTCGCGCGTCGCCTTCGCTGGCCGCGCGCGCCACGTACCCGTATTTCTCCAGTGCGCGCAAGTGATAGCTCATGGCGCTGGGCGTCAATGAGCACATCGATGCCAGCTCCGTTGCGGTGCGCGTGGTTTGCGATGCGAAAAGCTCGTCGAGCACGATCAGCCGAGCATCATGGGCCAGCGCGCGGATCGCCTGCGGGTCGGTGATCGAGACCACTTGTGGGGGTTGATCTTCCGCGTCGGCGCGCTGCGCGCCGTCTTCCTCGACTGTGTTCCGTGTCATAACGAAAAAGTTTAGCCTTTGTTTCAGATTTTACGAAGCATTCCATGCCGCAGAAGGCGAGCAATAGCTTCATAAAGCCTTTCAGTGAAATTCTCCTCGCCCTCACCGATCAGTGAATCAAGGGCTACAACCAACTGCGCGACCGATAATTCACCATCGCAGGCCGACAGGAATCCGGCCTGCGCCGAGTCCAAAATTTCGGTCCGGCGGATCCCCGCGCCCTGGCGCAAGAGGATCACTCCTGGATGTTCGGCACCGGGGCGCTGATGGCGTTCCTCGGTGACATCTTCTGCGACTAGCAGGTGCCACTGCTTCCATTCTTCTCCGGCTTCGCGCAATGCATCTGCCATCAGAATGTCTCGCTCCAAGGCAGGAGCCAGCGGCTGTTCCACCTGGTGCGGTATCTGTTCGAAGAGACGGAAGGTTACCTCCGGTTGCGCGGGCCGGCGGAAATACACCATGCCGAAACCGACCGCACCGACCTGGCGGGATTCGAAGTCGTCGAGGTAGGCGTCATAGGCGGCCGCGTAGGCGGCGCTGTCCTCGCTTTGCGACGCATCGCGCAACCAGGTTTCGGCATAAACGCTCGGAGTGGCCTGTTCACGTTCAATCACCCAGACGTCCAAGTCATCGGCAAACCAATCGGAGACCCGCCGCGCCCATGGTTCATTGGATTCCTCATCTAGGCGAGGTATCTCCCAATTCGACAGCATCTGCATATGTGCACCGGGGTTCAGATGCTCGGGGGCCTGGGCAATCAGCGTGTTCACCAAGGAATCGCCGGCCATGCCACCATCACGGTAGGTGAAGCGGTCTTGCTCACGCTCGGACTTATTGCGCGGTGTGATCACGAATGGCGGATTGCTGGCGATCAAGTCGAATTTCTGGCCGGCCACCGGTTCGAACAGGCTGCCCTGCAATAGCGTAACCCGCTCTTCTAGCCGCTGCGGGTCCAGCTTCAAAGCTCGGTGGTTGAGCACCAGGTTAAACCGGGTGAACGCCAGTGCGCGGTCCGAAAGGTCCGTGGCGGTCACGTGCTTGGAGTGCGAGAGCAAATGGAATAGCTGTATTCCGCATCCCGTGCCGAGATCGAGGGCCCGTTCAGCGTCCGGACGGACGGTGACCTGCGCAAGCGTGCGCGAAGCATGGCCAATGCCTAAAACGTGGTCCGTGCGCAGAACCCCGGGACGCTGGTGCGAACCCAGGTCGTGAGCCACCCACAATTCACCATCTACATCCGAGCCATGCACCGCCAACGCCACCTTAGCCCGGTACCCCGAGGCCCATGGCTCAATCAACCCGAGCTTGAGCAGCCCGTCGGCACGCACCGTGGGGAATGCCGCGGCGATCGCCGCGACTGATTCCGCCTGTCCCAACTGGAACAGCCGAACGGCGCACGCCAGGGAACCGGCTTCGGGCTGCTTGTTCAGAACTCGAAGCGCCGGGTGGATCTGATCCCGACCATAAGCAGCCACCGCATCATCACCTAATAGCTCGGTGATGGCATCAAAGCCAAACTTCATTGTTGTCAAGTCGGCATGGAGCTTGTCCAGCAACGCGAGGTCGTAACTACTAGGGGCATCTTCAATGGCAGAAAATTCAGCGGCATTCACAGTTCCAAGTCTAACGAGTCCGCGGGTGTTACAAGACTGCGCAACAACTGCCCAACCGCCTTAGGATGTTCGGTATGCCAGTCGTGACCATCACCTATTTGCAGCAGCTTTCGAGTGCCGAAATGCGCCCGAGTGCCAGAAAACTTCCGCAGCATGCGAGGATCGAACGCGCCCAACAGATCTCGGCCGAGTTTTCCCGCTTCCTCTATCAAAGCGTGGGGAGCAAATTGAACTGGGCAGATCGGCTGGCTTCCAGCCGTGAACAATGGGATGCGACGCTGCGCCGTGCGGGCTCTGAAACCTATGTGCTCTACCAGGATGGGGTGCCGAAGGGGTACGCGGAACTGGTGACCGAGGTGACCGAGGCCCAGAGCGAGGTAGAGATCTACTACTTCGGGCTATTCCCCGAAGCCATCGGGCAGGGTCTCGGTGGTCTGTTGCTCAGCGAAGCCAATCGTCGGGCTTGGGATCTGCACACGCGCTTCGAAGATCTCCCGCCGGTGGGCCGGGTGTGGCTGCACACCTGCTCGTTGGATGGGGAAGCGGCCATCCCGAACTACCAAGCACGAGGCTTCAGCGTTTATGACACCACGGCCGAGGAAACCGAAGTAATCGATGCGTCACTCGACCTGTGGCCAAGTTCCTAAGCGCCGATTAAATGCCAGCGCGCCGCATGATCTCTAGATCATGCGGCGCGCTGGCTCTTGCCTAGGCTTCGATCGATACTTCGGTGCAGTCTGGGCACCGGCGCAATTCTTCATCCTTGGCGCAGTCTTCACAGAAGAGACGCAGGTTGCGGCATGTCGGGTTCGCGCAATTCTCGAACTTGTTCGTGGGCCCCTGGCAACCGACGCATTCGCCGATGGTCACCGCATCCTCGGAGAATTCGGTGTGCATGCGCTTGTCGAAGACATACAGGGAACCTTCCCACAGGCCCTTGTCACCGTACTGTTCGCCGTAGCGGACGATTCCGCCCTGCATCTGGTAAACCTCTTGGAAACCGCGCTTGACCATCAGCGCGGAGAGCACCTCGCAGCGAATACCACCGGTGCAGTAGGTGACGATCGGCTGATCTTTCAGGTGGTCGTACTTTCCCGAATCGAGTTCATCCATGAACTCGCGGGTGGTTTCCACCGCCGGAACGATCGCGTCCTTGAACTTGCCGATCTGGGCTTCGAACGCGTTTCGGCCATCGAAGAAGTGAATCTTCTCCCCAACCTTCTCCTTCGTTTCGACCAGTTCGTGGAGCTGCTCGGGACGCAGGTGGACCCCGCCGCCGACCACACCGTTCTCGTCGATCTCGATCTCGCCCGGGGCGCCGAACGTGACAATTTCGTCACGGACCTTGACGGATATACGCGGGAAGTCTTCGGCCGAGCCCACGGACCACTTAATATCCATCTTTGTGAATGGAGGGAACTCGCGGGTAGCCTTCACGTATTTCTTGACGGCAGAAATCTCGCCGCCAACGGTCCCGTTGATGCCGTCCTTGGAGATGATAATTCGACCGCGCAAGCCCCAGCGTTCCAGCAGCGAACGCTGCCACAAGCGGACGGCTTCCGGGTCGGGAAGCGGAGTAAATGCGTAATACAAAACGATGCGATGAATGGCCACCATATAAGGGTAGTAGCTTTTCGGCACAAATCGCCGCGCAAAAGAGCAAAGTCACATTCTCGGTCTCGACCATTGTCCGGGTATCAGCATTGACTATAGTTTCAAGTAAGCAACGATTAGCTCAACGTCAGCTAATTCCTAGGTGAGACAGGGTAGGGTCAAAACATGGCATCAAACGCAAGCGATGAACTGATTGGTACCTGGGTAGACGGCTGGGCAGGCGTCCGTGGATACGAGACCCGCCATGAGGGGCGAGTCCACGCGGCCCTCCGTCACGATACGACCGGGGACTGGGAATACGTTATTTATGAGCCTTCCAAGGAAGAGCTCGCAGCGGTCGCCGAGACGCTTAAAAAGCATCCAAAGCGCCGTCTCACCGCATTCGATGACTCGATCGAGGGACTGCTGCGCACCGCCAGCGAGGTTGGCCTTCAGGTGTCCGCAGACGATGAAGTCCTCATGGTCACCGAATTAGCCGTGCACGACGTCGAAGTACCTTTGCCCGCAGATGGCTTCGTCTTCCAGATCGAACGCGACGGCACCCATGCCTATGTTTCGCTGCATCCAGAAGACAATCAGGAGATCGTAGCCGCTTCCGGCCACGTCTCGGCAGTCGCCGGATTCGCGATCTTCGACCGCATCATTACCGGTACAGATTTCCGTCGTCAGGGTCTTGGAACTTTGATCATGCGCGCGCTTGCCTCACTGGCCCAAGAGCACGATGTGGACGAGGGCCTGCTCATCGCCTCCGTTGACGGCCAGCAGCTCTACGCTTCCTTGGGCTGGACCTCGCTAGGCAAGGTTGTCCTGTTCAAAGGCTAACCGCCACCATTTCTTCGCTGATCGCCGTCGGAATTATTTTCGACGGCGATAAGCTTTTAACTACCCACCGTTGCTCAGAGAGGCTCTAGACGTGAAGTCCGTGCGCGCGTTGCTGGATCCGTTCAATCGGCAAAACGATCCCGAAGCGGTCATCCATCGCAAGTCGGTGGCCGCGAAAGATGAGATCACCGCGCCATGGCCGACCTGGATCCACGACGCGGTCCGGCAAACCTTTGAGGAACTAGGCATTCAGCGGCCCTGGCTGCACCAGGTGCAAGCCGCGGAATCCGTTCATGCGGGAAACCACACGATCATTTCTACCGGCACGGCCTCCGGCAAATCTTTGGCATATCTCATGCCAAGTATTGACCTGCTCTACCGCACCCGAGAGACCGGCCCCAATGATGCCGAGGCCCAAGGGGCCGTCTTGTACATCTGCCCCACCAAGGCCTTGGCGGCAGACCAGTTGGCTTCGGTGCAGGCTTTGAAGGTGCCAGGCGTTCGGGCCTCTAGCTATGACGGCGACACCGACCAAGGAACCCGCAGCTGGGTCAGGCAACACGCGAACTTTGTCTTCACCAACCCGGATATGCTCCATCGTGGCATCCTGTCCAACCATCAGGCCTGGTCGCGTTTCTTCAAACGGTTGCGCTACGTGGTCATCGACGAGGCGCATTCATATCGCGGAGTTTTTGGTGCCCACGTCGCAAACTTGATGCGCCGGCTGCGGCGCATCTGCGCCCACTACGGAAACGACCCGGTCTTCATCGGCGCCTCGGCAACCAGCTCGGACCCGGAAGAATCCTTCTCGAGGCTCATCGGCGCCCCGGCGCAGGCTGTTACCCACGATTTCTCCGCTTCGGGGGAACTAGTCATCGGACTGTGGGAACCGCCCTTGACCGACCGGACTGGTGAAAATGGTGCCCCGCTACGTCGCACGGCGATCGCAGAGAGCGCCTCAATCCTTACCGACCTAATGGCGGACCATGTGCGCAGCATCGTGTTCATCAAATCCCGCCGCGGCGCAGAGACCATTGCGGCACTCACGCGCAAGCATTTGGAAAAGTTCGCTCCAGAACTCAGCGTCCGCTTGGCGGCCTATCGATCAGGATACCTGCCGGCCGAACGCCGCGAAGTTGAAAAACAATTGCGCTCCGGCCAATTATTGGGAGTGACCTCGACATCCGCATTGGAGCTTGGCATCGACATCGCCGGGTTGGACGCGGTGGTGGTCGCCGGATGGCCCGGAACGCGCGCTTCATTCTTCCAACAGATCGGCCGTGCCGGAAGAAGCGGACAAGATGCGCTTGCCATATTTGTCGCCGCCGAAGACCCGCTCGACACCTATCTGGTGCACCATCCCGAGGCAATATTTGAACTCGGAGTCGAAGCGACGGTCTTTGACCCGCATAATAAATACGTACTCAGCGGCCACCTGTGCGCAGCCGCCCAGGAACACCCGTTGCGGCCCGAAGAATTAGCTCTTTTTGGCCCGCAGACCGAAGAGTTGCTGGACTCCTTGGTGCAGCGCGGCTACTTGCGCCGTAGGCCGGCCGGATGGTTCTGGACCCATCCGCAACACGCCGCCTCGATGTTCTCCATTCGGGCAGACGGCGGTGGCCCGGTCGACATTATCGACGCCGAAACCGGAGCGCTGCTTGGAACCATGGATTCGCCGCAAACACATTATCAGGCACACCCCGGAGCCATTTACGTGCATCAAGGAGCCAGCTACCACGTTGAAGAACTCGACGAACAAAATCATGTGGTCGTGGTCAGTCGAGTCAATCCGGATTATTACACCAACGCCCGCGACCTGACAACGGTAGAGGTCCATTCCCAAGAGCGCAGTAGCAAACATCAGGAACTCGGTATATTTTTCGGCGAGGTCACCGTCACCACTCAGGTGGTCTCGTTCCAACGCAAATCGGTAGCCTCCAACGAGGTGCTCTCCGAGGAACCTCTGGAGCTGGAAGCTCGTGAACTCCATACAAAATCTGTGTGGTTCACGCTCACCGAACAGCGGCTACTGGGTGCCGGGCTCACCGTGGATCAGTTCCCGGGGGCATTGCATGCGGCCGAACATGCGATGATCGGGCTGCTTCCCCTGGTCGCGACCTCGGACCGCTGGGATATTGGCGGGGTGTCTACGGCCCTTCATATGGACACCGGCCACCCCTCCATCTTCGTTTATGACGCCCAGCCGGGGGGAGCCGGATTCGCCGAGCGTGGTTTCGAGCGTTTCCTAGATTGGGTGCGAGCTACCCGAGACGCCATCCAATCGTGCGAATGCGCCCACGGGTGCCCCAGCTGCGTGCAGTCACCGAAGTGCGGAAACCGCAATAACCCATTGGACAAAAGCGGTGCCATACTTCTGCTGAGCACCGTGCTGCAGGATATTGAGCCTGCCCATCATCGCTGATCTAAGGGCGGTGCACCGGCCCGGGCTCGCGCCGTAGCCGCGTGCAGCTTCACCTCAAGGGCGACGAAGGTCACCGGCACACTGACGGTTACACGCACAGAGGTTCCTCCGTCCTCCACGGCACATTGCTCAAGTTCGGCTTCGTTGGCCGCCGATACGCTTCGGGCGATCTCGCAGGGGTCCCCGGCGCGTAGACCTCTAGCGGTATCTGCGGCGGCTAGCGCCGCCAAATCGGCGGCAGCCGCCGCTCGCATCGATGCATGGGTCGCGGCCGTCCAAAGGAGCACCGCCGAGGCCAGGATCAGTGCCACCGCCACTAACGCGGTGGCCGTCACCGTTCCATTGCCGCGCTCGCCTCTTGCGCCGACTGGTAGTCTCATTCCAGCGCCACGCTCGCTTCGCCATGGACCTGTACGGGTCCCAGCAGTGGAATGCGCACAGACTTGCTGACATGAACTTCGGAGAATCCCCCACCCCGTGAAATCGCATATGTCGCGTCATCTCCGGCGAGCCTGACCCCGCTTGAATGCACTACCGAGCTTTCTTCTCCGCGTGCCAGTTCTCTGGCCATGGCAGCGGCAGCCTGCTGCACTTGGATCTGCTTCATACCCAACACTCCAAAGCACAACAGTAAGGATAAAAACACGGCAACAGCCGGTAGCAGCACCGCGAATTCCGCCGTGCTGCTACCTCTCTCATCGTTGAAGTTCATTGCCTACAGCGACAGGGCCTTGCTGATAAGTCCCATCAGCATGCCACGCACATCCCCACTGGACAGGATGCTGATCAGCAATCCGGCGAAGGCTACGGCGGCCAGAGTGACCATAGCGAATTCTGCGGTGGTTGAGCCCTCTTCGTCAGCAAGACGCTCGGAAATCATAGCTTCCATACGTTTCATGATTTTTCCTTTCGTTGTTTCCCAAATGCGAAATAATTTGGGCTGGTGCCTTCAGCTTGAGCCACCTGAACGTTTCACGGATTAGGTTCCTTTCAAGCTGGGGATTACTCGTTCAGAGCCCCGGCAACAAGGCAATAATCAGCGGCACCACGCCTAAGGCAATGAATGCTGGCAAGGCGCAGGCGCCCAAGGGAAGCACCAGCCTGGTACCGAATTGCGCGCCCAGCCTTGCGACTCTTTGGCTGCGTTCGCGACGTTGCAGCGCTGCCGCATTGCGCAGCAAGCTCGCCGCCGGGGCTCCGGTGACATGAGCGAAGCGCAAAGCCTTTTCAAGTGGCCGCAACCAATCCGGTGCCGAGTGCCAGGCTTTATCCCACTCCATGTTCATTTCCAAGCATCGTGCGACGGTGCAGAGCTGTGCGCCTTGCGGGACGCCGCGACCCAGCGTGTCCAAAATGTCTTTAATGGGCATCCCCGAATCCAACAAGCTTGCGCTGACATCCAGAATCAGCTCGACAGGCTGAATCTGGATGTCGACGGCCTTGGCTTGCGGACGCTTGATGCTCAGCGTTCTTTCGTGCCTCTCGTGGCTAGAAATAGCCAGCAAGACCGCGGCAACCGCACAGCACAACGCGAAGAACGTCATTGCAGCGCCTGCCGAGTGGTGGTGCGCAGCAGGTACCTGCACCACAGCCGATTGAGCAGCCACAACGCCATCCCGAGGACCACGCTTAGCTGCGCCGCCCACGAGGTGGCTAGGGCACCTGGCACGTCAATGCCTAGAAGAATCCCGGCGCCGAACCCAACCAGTGGCAGCCAGGTCAGCAACTTGGCCGTTGCCTTGGGGCCGGCCATGGCGGCGTCGAATGCTTGCGTTGCGACCAGGTCGGCTTCCAAATCATCGGCCAACCGTTCCAGCACCTCCGCAAGGCTTGCGCCGCTGCGCTCGGAAACCCGCAAGCACCAATGCATTCGATGCACCGACGAGGGATGCGCGCTGTTCGCCGTCGGTTCGGTTGGCGAAGGGCTCCTAGCACCCAGCCGGTGCGTGGCGCGTAATTGGTGAAGCGCCTGGTGCACCGGACACTGGCTGTGTTCGGCGGCCAGCAATGCATCAACGGCGGGGTAGAAAGTGAGTCCGCTGCGCACCAAGGCGGCAAGTTCGCGAATCGTGCGGGCATCTTCGGCCAACATATGCTTCGGCTCATCCGGCCGTCGCGTGGACCCGAAAATACCGTGCTTCTGCCAGGGACGAGCGCCCGTTTCGTTTTTAGCCGTGCCAGGGAACCAAAGCCAGAGTGCCACTGCGCTTAACAGGAGAATCAACATCGCCGTTCAGCCTTCGCTTTGGGCCATCTGCTCGGCGAGCGCCCTGATAGTTGCATGACCGAGTTTCTGTTCAAGAATCGGCAACGAAGCCCGGTCCAGGGGTGCGTGCCGATTGCTGTCGATCGCCGTGATCACGCTCATTTGCCCGTCTCCCGCGGAGTTCAGGATGCCTAGGGCCACCGGACCGCGTTGCCCCTGCTCTCCGCGCGCCATGTGAATAATAAGGTCAAGCGCGCTGGTCGCCTGCAGGGCTGTCGCTTGGAGGTTCCATCCGGCTAGCGCGCCGAGAGCTGCCAGGCGGGCGGGAACCGCTTCGGGGCTATTGGCGTGCAGAGTTCCGGCAGCACCTTGATGGCCGGTATTCATTGCGGCCAAGAAATCTCGGATCTCTGCCCCTCGGCACTCCCCGACGATCAACCGATCCGGTCGCATCCGAAGTGCTTGAACCACCAGATCGCGCAGTTCGATGTTGCCGGCCGCTTCAACATTAGCCGCACGGGTCTGCATGCCGACCACATGTTGGTGGGTGACGTGGAGCTCCTGGGAGTCTTCCACGACAATGATGCGTTGACCCTCGTGAGCCAGCGAGAGCATTGCCTGAAGCAGGGTGGTCTTGCCGCTGCCGGTGCCTCCGGTGACGAGAAAATTCAGTTCCCTTTCCATGATCTCTGCAAGCAACGGATGCCACCAGCACGCGGCGTGTTCCAGTACCCCGGCGAGGTCCAAGGGCTTGGTTTTCTTAACACGGATCGAGATCAGCGGCCCCTGCGTTGCAATCGGCGGGAGCACCGCGTGGACTCGGTAGTGTTTCAAGCTCATGTCCATAAATGGGCTTGCATCGTCTAATCTTCGTCCAGCTAGCGAGGCTAGGTGGACGGCCAGCCTGCGGACCTGTTCGGCCGACCCGAAGACGTATTCGGTGGGTTCCAATCCGCGAGGCGAGTCGGTCCACACCCTGCCCTGCCCGTCAACCAGGACATCGGTCACCTCGGGTTGTTGGGCGAATGGTTCGAGTACCGATAGTCCGGCGACTTCGTCTTGCAGTGCTTTTAATGATTCGGCGGCTCCCGAGGCGCCTAAGGCGGCCCCAGAATCCTGTACGGCCCCGGCGAGGGCTACCGCGTCGAGTTGCCCACCGGTGGCCATCGCCCGCTGACGCACCGATTCGAGGATGCGTTCATCGACTTCGCGACGCGTTGTGTGCCCCACACCTTGCGCACTGTGTTTGCCCGTGCTCATCTCTTGTTCCCCTCGGATTCTGGCAGGAGCCGCAGGTCCGCTAGCGCATGGCGGACTTTTCGAGAGCGCAGCGCGTCAAAGAGCACGCCGCGTTGTATCGCCCGGGAGATTTTCGGCAAGCTCGGAAAATGCCCTAGATACTGTCCCGTCGCAGTATTCGAATTTCGCAGGTTCCTTGGACCGCAGCGGATATGCGCTTCGACCGGTGGCTTGCCGGTATCTTCACAGGTCAAGACCTGCCGGTCAACGAATTGCTCAAGCACCGCACGCTGCGGGTGCACCGCGCGTCCGGTATCGACCACTAGCAGGTCGAAGCCTTGCCTGGCCGCCGCCAATAATCGCACCACCAGTTGTTCATCCAGCTCGCTGGGTGCGGCGCTGGGCGACCAAGTCAAAACCGCGGTGTCTCGCACCGTTGGCAAGGTATCCACCAGCTGGTGCGGTGCCAACGCGCCGCCGGAGCGGCACAGCTCTTCCCAGCCGATTCCCGTGGGCGGATCGAGCGTCACCCGCGGCCACAATCCGGTGGAATGGGGATCCAGATCGATCAGCAGGCTCTTCAATCCGCACAGCGTGCCCGCGTGGGCAACGAGCGCCGCCAAGGTACTGGTACCCAAGCCGCCGGCGAGGGAGCCTAGGGAAAGACAATGCGCCTGGCCTGCGCGCATTCCCCAAAGTCCGAGGTACTCCCCCAACCATTGCTGCGCCCTGGGCAAGATGGCCACTCTGGCACGCGGGATCTGGCTGGCCACCGACCACAGCTGCTGGTCGTCTTCTTCAAAGCCGAGGACAACGTCGCAGAGTCCGGGGAATGCCAGTGCTTCGCCCGCCATATCCGCGCCCCAGAGCACCGGGCCGTTCCCGGGAGCCGGCAGATCCTTAAGCTCGGCACATTGGTGTATGCGCATGGCCGCCCCCAGGGCGATGAGCGCACAGCTTTCGACAAGCCGCTCGTCGTTGCTGACCAGGGTGCAGGCTAGTTCGCCAGCGCCCCAGAGGCGCTCAGGGCCTACCGCGGCCGAGCTCGGCGCATCGTAGGCTTGTTCGGTTGCCACAAACCGCCCATCGCTCTTCACCGGCGGTGAGCCGGAGCTGGGAAAAGATAACCAATTCATAGTTGAACGGTGCCATCGTTTCGCTGCTGCCGAGCCGATGCTTGGCAAGCTGGGGATATTGTCCGTCTTCAATGCACAATAGAACAATGAGCATGCTTGCCTTTATCGCCGCTGACCCCGAAGGCTACGCCATCCTCGAACTTCGCCACGCACTAAGTGGCAAGCCAGTATTCCCGGGCCGCCCGGTGTCCAAAGCCCAGTTCCCGGCGGCTGTTCGCACTATTGAAGACGAACATGCCCCACGCTGGGTCATGCTGCGCACCGCGGACTGGATGCCCTCCTTGCTGGCAGCGGGAGTCTTCATTGCCAAGGCGCACGTGCTTTCGCTCACGCAGCGAATCCTGCACCGCAGCCCACTGAGCGCGCAGCAACTAGATGACATCGATCTGGAAAACCCGCACAGCCCAATGGCCCGGCCCAATCAAGACGCCTTATTCGAGACACCCGTCAATGGGGAAAGCCTGGACGAAGTCGTGGCCATGTTTGTGCGCCAACGCCAGGCTCTGCCCGAAGAGCCGGCAGCGCGCCGAAAGCTTGAATTGCTCATTCATGCCGAGTCGGTCGGTGCGCTCGTTGCCTGCGAAATGGAGCATGCCGGGCTTGCCTGGAACGAGGCAGATCACCGTGCGCTGCTGCGTGAGAAGCTTGGCCCTGCGGTCGGCGAAGGGGTGCGTCCGGCCAAACTCGCCCACCTCGCCGAGGCCCTCGGACAGGCCTTGCGGTGGCCCGGGCTGAACCCGGATTCCCCGCACGAACTCCTGCGTGCCCTGCACCGGGCAGGTTTTTCAGTCCAGTCGGTGCGGGCCTGGGAGCTGGAACAGCTCAAGGATCCGCTCATCGAGCAGGTCCTCGAATACAAGAAGCTTTCCCGGCTGGCCAGCACGCACGGGGACGCCTGGCTTGACCAATGGGTCAAGAACGGGCGGTTCCACCCGCATTACGTTTTGGGCACCGTCGCCTCCGGGCGCTGGGCCGCCAGCGGCGGCGGAGCCCTGCAGCTGCCCCATTCGATCCGCCAGGTGGTGCGCACCGCCGCAGGACGCACCTTCGTCATTGCCGACGGCCGGCAGCTCGAGCCACGTATTCTCGCCGCGATCTCCCAAGATCGTCGGCTCCAAGAGGCGGGCCAGCAAGATGACCTTTATCAGTGGCTCATCGATGCCAGGCTCGTCTCGGACCGCAACGAGGCTAAATTGGGAATGCTCTCGGTCATCTACGGCGGCGGTGGCGGCACCTCCGGTGCGGTGGGCGTGGCCTTGAAGAAAAACTTCCCGCAGGCCATGGCGTATGTGGATCAGGCTGCGAAAGCAGGCGAGCGCGGCGAAGGAGTTCAAAGCTGGCTAGGCCGCGGCTGCCCACCGGCAGATGAAGGTTGGGTGCAAGCCCAGCGAGCTACCCAAGATGAGGCCGGGCAACGAGCCGCCGATGCCGCGGCACGGTCGCGTGGCAGGTTCACCCGAAATTTCGTGGTGCAGTCAACCGCCGCCGAGTGGGCGTTGGTGTGGATGGGCCATGCCCGGCACCTGATTCGCCAGGCCGGATGGGCCCAGTCCTGCCAGCAGGTGTTTTTCGTTCACGACGAGGTCGTTTTCGAGTGCCCGGTAGAACTGGCCGATCGCCTCGGTGAGTTGGTGCGCCACGCGGCGCTGCTCGCCGGACGCACGCTCTTTGGCGAGCACAGCCCAAATTTTCCGGTCAGCGTCGCTATCTCGCAGAACTATTCCGAAGGCAAATAGCCGCTTACTTCAGCTTGATTTCGCGTTGCGCGTTCCAAGGTTTGTTCCAGCCCAACTCGGCAAATAAACGATCGATCACAATCGCGGTGAATCCCCAGATCAGGTGTCCCTCGTATTCGAAGGCCGGGGATTTGAAGCGTTGCGCACCGCGCTGCACCACCGCGGTCAGCCGGTTATGCGGATCGAGCAGGTGCGTTACCGGCGCCCGAAAGACATCCGAGCTTTCGCGCAGATCCGCCGCATAGACCCTGGATTCGGTGTGCCACCAGCCCACCACGGGGGTGACCAAGAAGCTAGAGACCGGAAGCTCGGTTTCGGTCAATTGGCCAAGTACTTCAATCCCTGAAATATCAACCCCGGTTTCTTCCCACGCCTCACGCAGTGCCGCAGCGCTCGCCGAACCATCGTCGGGGTCTATCCCGCCGCCGGGGAAGGCGATCTGCCCGGCATGTTTGCGCAGCGTGGAGGCGCGCTCCACAAAAAGCAGGTCTAGCTCCTCGGGCTTGGCCGCCTCGTGCACGCCCCGCCCGGTGGCCGACCCGAATAAGATGAGCACCGCCGCCTTGCGCACGCTGTTGGCGTCCATCTGGTTAAAAACCCAGTGTTTCGGAAGTTTTACCGTAGAGCCCATTTTTTGGGCATGCGTGGCGATGACTTTTTCCAGCTCGGCACGTGCACTCATGCGTCCAGTCCGTATCCTTCGGCACGCAGTTCCCGGCGGGTGGACCCCTCGAGCATTTTCTGCAGCAATTCTTCGCGTCCCGGAGCGAGCTCATACTTCAGCAATTTCTGTGCCTTCGCCGGAATCTCCTCGCCAATCCCGGAGGACGGGCAGAGCTTTGCCAAGACGCAGGCGCCACAGGCCGGCTTGCGGGCATGGCAGACTCGGCGCCCGTGAAAGACCACGCGATGGCTGAGCATGGTCCAGTCGCGCTTTTCGAATAATTCGCCCACGGCGTGCTCAACTTTAACCGGGTCGGTTTCCGCGGTCCAGCCAAAGCGGTTGGCGAGCCGGCCGAAGTGCGTGTCCACGGTGATGCCCGGGACGCCGAAGGCGTTTCCCAACACCACATTCGCGGTCTTCCGCCCCACCCCGGCAAGTTTAACCAGATCTTCGAGCCGTGCAGGGACCTGGCCGCCGTGGCGTTCCACCAGCGCTGCCGAAAGCCCCAGCAGGGAATCTGTCTTGGCGCGGAAAAATCCGGTGGGCCGGATCAGTTCTTCAAGTGCCCCGCGTTCGGCCTGGCTCATCGCCAGCGCGTCGGGATACCTTGCGAAGAGCCGTGGGGTGATCGAATTGACTCGGACGTCGGTGGTTTGCGCGGAGAGCACCGTTGCCACCAGCAGCTCGAAGGGATTCTCGAAATCCAATTCGGCCACCGCATAGGGGTATGCCTCGGCCAACAGGCGGTGCATCTTCCGTGCCCGCCGTTTGAGTCCGATCTCTGATTCAACTTTCACTTTTGCTGCCACGAGATGATCGTGTCATGAGCCGGGAAAAATATCACTGTTTGCCTGCATTTCACCGCGTCGAAATGACCGCTCGGCGCACAAAATGCCCGTTACTGGCCCCGTCAGTGACACAAACCACAGGCTCGGCGTTCGAGCGTGTAACTTTGATCACAGAGTAATTTTTGTTTAACCGAAAGGACGCGATCACCGGTGAGTGACTCCAAGACCCTGGACAACCTATCGCATGAGACTCGTGCGTTTGCCCCTAGCAAAGACTTCAGCGACCAAGCCATCGGCTCGGCGAGCCAGTACGCGGCAGCAAGCGAAGACCGGTTGGGCTACTGGGCGCAACAGGCACGGAGCGTGTTGACTTGGGACACCGATTTCACCGAGACCTTGGATTGGTCCGAAGCACCGGTGGCCAAGTGGTTCGTCGGCGGCAAACTCAACGCGGCCTATAACGCATTGGACCGCCACGTGGAGAACGGCCTGGGCGAACGGGTTGCCATTCATTTCGAAGGCGAGCCGGGAGACACCCGCAGCTACACCTACGCGCAGCTGACCGAAGAGGTGAAGAAGGCGGCCAACGCCTTCGAATCCTTGGGCGTCGCCAAGGGCGACCGGGTGGCCGTCTACCTGCCGATGATCCCCGAAGCGGTGATCACCATGCTCGCCTGCGCGCGCATCGGCGCGATCCATTCGGTGGTCTTCGGCGGTTTCTCCGCCGACGCGCTGCGCTCCCGCATCGATGACGCGGACGCCAAGCTCGTGGTCACCGCGGACGGCACCTGGCGCCGCGGAAAGCCGTCGCCGCTGAAGCCTGCGGTGGACGCCGCCCTTGAAAAGCCCTGCCACACCGTGGAAAACGTGCTGGTGGTCAAGCGCAACGGCGAGCCGACCGAATTCGGTGCACTGGACATGTGGTGGGATGACGTAGTCGGCACCGCCGCCACCGAGCACACCGCGGTAGCCCACGATTCCGAGCACCCGCTGTTCGTGCTCTACACCTCGGGCACCACCGGCAAGCCGAAGGGCATCGTGCACACCACCGGCGGCTTCCTGGCCCAGGGCGCGGTCACCCACCGCGACACCTTCGACCTGCACCCGGAAACCGATGTGTACTGGTGCACCGCGGATATCGGCTGGGTCACCGGGCATTCCTACGTCACCTACGCCCCGCTGATCAACGGCGCCACCCAGGTGATGTACGAAGGCACCCCGGACACCCCGCATCAGGGTCGCTGGTGGGAACTGATCGAGAAGTACAAGGTCTCCATCCTCTACACCGCGCCGACCGCGATCCGCACCTTCATGAAATGGGGACGCGAGATCCCCGACGGCTACGACCTCTCCAGCCTGCGCGTGCTCGGCTCGGTCGGCGAACCGATCAACCCGGAAGCCTGGATGTGGTACCGCGATGTCATCGGCACCAACAACGGCAAGAACGGCGAGCGCAAGGAGCACCCAACCCCGATCGTGGACACCTGGTGGCAGACCGAAACCGGGGCGCATATGATCACCCCGATGCCTGGGGTGACCGCCACCAAGCCGGGCTCGGCGCAGGTCGCCGTGCCGGGGATCAGCATCGACGTGGTCGACGAGGCCGGCGTTTCGGTGGCCGACGGCGAGGGCGGCTTCCTGGTCATCCGCGACCCGTGGCCAGCCATGCTGCGCGGCATCTGGGGCGACATGGAGCGCTACAAGGAGACCTACTGGTCCCGCTTCGAGGGCATGTACTTCGCCGGCGACGGCGCCAAGAAAGACGAGGACGGCGACATCTGGCTGCTGGGCCGGGTGGATGACGTGATGAACGTGTCCGGGCACCGGCTGTCCACCACCGAGATCGAGTCTTCGCTGGTCGCCCACCCGTACGTGGCCGAGGCCGCGGTGGTCGGCGCCAAGGACGAGACCACCGGCGAGGCGGTTGTCGCGTTCGTGATCCTGCAGACCGAACCGCCCGAAGGCGAGGATGTGGTCGCCACGCTGCGCGCCCACGTGGGCAAGGACATCGGCCCGATCGCCAAGCCGCGCCACATCCTGGTGGTCCCCGAGCTGCCCAAGACCCGCTCGGGCAAGATCATGCGCCGCCTGCTCAAGGACGTGGCCGAGGGCCGCGAGGTCGGAGACGCGACCACGCTGTCCGACGCGACCGTGATGACGCAGATCGCGCAGTCGATGAAGAAGTAGCGAGCTCCGGCCCCCAGGCCGGGATCCACGGGCCGCCGCCTGCGCCACCGCCAACCGGTTCAACCGGCAACGGAGTGCGCCAGCGGCGGCCCGTTTCGTTTTTAGCTGGCGCATAAACGTTCATGAAGCGCCGGAGCAAACGCGAGGTGTATTAGATTGTTTCCATGTCTGAAAACGCTTCGCGCACCATCTTGTTACTCAACGGACCGAACCTGAACCTGCTAGGAACCCGCGAACCCGAAATCTATGGCCATGAAACGCTCGCCGATGTCGAGGCGCTGGCGCAGCGCACCGCGGCGGGATACGACCTCACCGTGGAGGCCTTCCAGTCGAACCACGAGGGCGTGCTCATCGATGCGATTCACGAAGCGCGGCTGACCAAAGCCGGCATCATCATCAACCCGGGCGCCTACACGCACACCTCGGTGGCCATCGCCGATGCGCTCAGCGGGGTGTCGCTGCCGGTGATAGAGGTCCATATTTCCAACGTGCACCGGCGTGAGGCATTCCGCCATCACTCCTACGTCTCCCCCGTGGCCGCCTCGATCATCATCGGCGCCGGGACCAATGGCTACCGGCTCGCGGTCCAGCAGCTGGCGCATATCCTCGGCCTCTAGCCGCCGATGCATTCACCGGTCTTGATCGAGGTGGTGCGGTCCCCGGCCGCCTTGAGCGCGCGTTCGATCTCCTCGAGGCTCAGCGCGAAGCCCACCTCGTCATTGCCTCGCGACTTGGCGAAGATCATGCCTACCGCTTCGCCGGAATCGTTGACCATGGGACCGCCGGAGTTGCCTTGGGCCACCTTGGCCGTCAGCTGGTAAACCGAGAGCGCGGCGGGGTTCTCGCCATAGATATTGGCGATGGACACCGTGGCGCGTGAGGCGACCACCGCGCCGCGCACCTGCAACGGCCCGCCGGCCGGATAGCCGATGAAGGCAGCTTGCTCGCCGCGGCCCAGGTTCTCGTCGGCGAGCTCCAGAGGCTGCGCTTCCATCCCGTCGACACGCAGCACGGCGATATCGGCTTCCGGATCAAAATAAACTACCTTTCCGCGGTGAAGTTGATCACCCTCGACCTCCACCGTAGCCGCGCTCAAACCTGCCACCACATGGGCATTGGTCATCACCAATTGGTCGTCGATGACGAAGCCGGAACCGGTGAGGTTCACACCGCATTGAACGGCCGTCCCGGAGATCTTTGCCACCGAACTCACCGAGGCCCGCTGCAGGTCGTTGGCGGACCATTCGCCTTCCTCGACCGGCTGCACCGGCGGGGCGAAGGGATCGAGCAGGGCGGGGATGGTTTCGGCCATGACCGCCGAACGCGCCGAGGAGATTGCCGAGTTCACGAATTCGGGTGTCATCCCACGGATCGAGGCGATCATTTTCGACTTGTCGATCTCGCTCGAAAGCCGCGGAATACCCATGCTTGACGTGGAAAATGCCAGTGCGCCGATGATTGTGGCGGTAATGAAAACCGAAAGCACGCCACCGGCCAAACCGTCTGCGGCACGCAGGAAATCGAAGTTCATCCAGCGCCTGATGCGGGTGGCGATAACCCTGCCCAGGGCCTGGCCCAAAATGATCAGCACGGCGGCCGTGGCGATCATCAGCGCGACCCGCCACCAGGGGTTTGAGGCGAAGGTCGAGACCAGCGGAATGGCGAAGAATGCGGCAATGCCTCCGGCGATGAGCCCGAGCATGTCGCCGACCGTATAGAGGAAGCCGCGACGGATTCCGGCAATAAAAAATGAAAGTAAAACTACACAGATGGCAACGTCTAGCCAACTGAATACTCCGAGCACCGAGACCCCACTTCATTCACAAACTTACTATTAACCCAAGGTACCCTTAGAAGCTGATGGATTTCTGCGAGAATATTCGCGAGTTTTTGTATGACGAGCGTGATTCTCAACATTTCTTGGTTAAACCACGTGTGGAAACTGTCACATTGTTACCGAATACGGCACAATGAAGTGAGCGCTTACTACTGTTGACAGGAGATTTAATGGATATCGAGGTACTGCGCCGCGCGCCGCTTTTCGCGTCGCTTGGTGATGAAGTATTCGCCACGCTAACCGAAGAATTGACCGAGGTCGATCTGTCTCGCGGTGCATCAGTGTTCCGCGAAGGCGATCAGGGTGACCGTCTCTACTTCATCGTCTCGGGCAAGATCAAGCTTGGACGCACTTCCGCCGACGGACGTGAAAACCTGATTGCCGTGCTCGGCCCAGGTGAACTGTTCGGCGAAATGGCGCTGTTCGATCCACACCCGCGCAACGCAACCGCAACCGCCGTGTCGGAGACCCGACTAGCTGGTCTGAGCCATGAAAACATGCGCAAGGCGATCCTGAACTCCCCGGAGGTCTCGATCCAGCTGCTGCAGGCTTTGGCTGCGCGTCTGCGTCGCACTAATGAATCCCTAGCCGATCTGGTGTTCTCCGATGTTCCTGGCCGTGTGGCTAAGGCGCTATTGGACCTCGCTGACCGTTTCGGTCGCCCAGCCACCGATGGCATCCTGGTCGCTCACGAGCTGACCCAGGAAGAGCTGGCCCAGCTGGTCGGCGCCTCCCGCGAAACCGTGAACAAGGCCCTGGCCGAGTTCGTGCAGCGCGGCTGGCTCCGTCTGGAAGCCCGCGCCGTCGTGATCCTGGACATCCAGCGTCTGCGCCAGCGTTCGCGCTAAGCACCGCTGAGCAAAAGGCCGGACAACCCTCGCGGGTTGTCCGGCCTTTTGCTTTTGACCGTCGGTCTAGTGGCCCGGTTCCGCCTGCCAAGGACGCGTCGATTCAACCCCGAGCGCGCTAAGCACTTCGAGATAATAGGTTCCGTCACGCACCAGCAGGTCCGGATGCTGCACATCCAAGGTGCGCGCTCGCGACAGGTAGGCGACCGCACCGTGGGCATCGGCCATCCGCTCCAGCATCTGCTCGACCGCTGGGCTGGTTATCTGCGACAACCTCAGGCCAACGGTGCTCGGCTGGCCAATGCGGTCTCCCAGCTCGCTGGTGGCTCGCTGGGCCATGATCTGCTCGGAGCTGCACCATTGCGCCCATTTGCCCTTAGCACGCAGCAGGCGGGGCTCCTGATGCACGGGAACGGTTGCGGTGAAGTACCAGGTGTCGAATCGCCGGAAGGCGAAGTTGGGACTCAGCCAGTGGCTGACCGGGCGCAGCAGGTCGGTGCGCAGGCCCAGCCCGCGCCGGCGAAGAAATTCCTCGAAGGCCAGGTCCTGTCCGGCGATGGCTTCGCGGGCGGACATCCATTCCTCGGGATCGTTCATTTCGACAACCGACTGTTCGTCGGTTCCGGCCAGCAGGATCCCGGTTTCTTCGAAAAGTTCGCGGATGGCGCACACCAGATGGGCTCGAACGAGCTGCTGGTCCAACACGTCCATGCGCTTGGACCACTGCGAAAGGTTCGGGCCGAACCACTTGTACTCCACGCGGTCTCCCGCTTCGACGCTGCCTCCGGGAAATGCCACACTCCCGAGAGGGGACTCGCCGGGGCGGTAGCCCAGGAACGTTTCTACTCCATGCACCCCGTCTTGAACCAGGCAGACCGAGGAAGCACGGCGTGCGGTGCGCGGGGTCCGCGAACCGAAAGTGAACCAGTTTTCCGCCGCTGGAATTTGATGCGGCGGTAGTTCTACGAGGCGACGCGAAACTCCGGTGCGCGTCGCGGACGGACTTGACCGCCCTTGGCGCACACCGGAATCGCGTTGTGGACTACTCAAATTCGGCGATGACCTCAACCTCGACCGGAGCGTCCAACGGCAGAACCGCCACGCCTACGGCCGAACGTGCATGCACGCCAGCCTCGCCCAGGACATTTCCGAAGAATTCCGAGGCCCCGTTGATGACCCCAGGCTGGCCGGTGAAGGACGGGTCCGAGGACACGAATCCAACGACCTTCACGATACGCTTAATGCGATCTAGGTCACCAATTTCTGCCTTGATGGCAGCCAGTGCGTTCAGTGCGCAAGTCTGCGCCATGGCCTTGGCATCTTCGGCCGAAACCTCGGCACCGACCTTGCCAAGAGCTGAGAGTTTTCCGTTAATCAGCGGAAGCTGGCCGGAGGTGTAAACGTAGTTGCCGGTGGTGATTGCTGGCAGGTAGGCCGCGACCGGCTTTGCCACCGCTGGCAAGGTCAGATCGAGCTCTGCGAGGCGTGCTTCGACACGCGAGGAAGTAGCTTCTTGCATGGGGTTTTACTCCTTCTGAAAGTTAGGCTTTTGGACGCTTCATGTAGGCCACTGGATTGGTGCCGTTGGGGCCGGGAACGATCGCTACGAGCTCCCAACCATCGTCACCCCACTGGTCCAGAATCTGCTTGGTTGCGTGGATAACGAGCGGCAAAGTGGCGTATTCCCATTTAGTCATACTCGATACGTTAGCGCGTCCTTGTAAACTAGTAGGTATGGCAGCCAAGAAGTCACCCTTTTTTGATACAGCTACCACTTTGGGAAAGATCGTTGCGTTCTTCGGAATCAGTGCCCTTTGTGGCGTGCTGGCCGCGGGCATGCTCGTTCCCGTGGCAGCTATCGCAAAAACCGGTTTGACCACCGGAAATAATATTGTAAGCGCGCTTCCGAGCACATTCGAGAAGCTTCCCATTCCCGAGCCCTCGCAGGTCTTGGACTCCGATGGAAAGCTGATTGCGACGTTCTATGAACAGAACCGCGATCCGGTGGACCTCAAGGACATTTCTCCGTTCATGCGCAAAGCAATTGTTTCGGTGGAGGACGAGCGTTTCTACGAGCACAGCGGCATTGACCCCAAGGGCATTGCCCGTGCGGTCATCAGCAACGCCACCTCTTCTTCGCGTTCCGGTGCGTCCACGCTGACTCAGCAGTATGTGAACAACCTGCTGGTCAACAACCAGATCTTGACCGGAGCCGACGAGACGACGGTATCGGGCAACAAGGACTACTCGGACAAGATCCGCGAGCTGAAGTACGCGGTAGCCATTGAAAAGGAAATGTCCAAGGACGAAATCCTCGAAGGCTACCTGAACCTCGTGTTGTTCTCGGGTCGTGAGTATGGCGTGCAGGCCGCCGCGCAGCGCTTCTTCTCCGTGGATGCCAAGGACCTGAACCTGCAGCAGTCGGCGATGCTCGCCGGCATGGTGCAGTTGCCAAACGTCTACAACCCAATCAAGAACCCGGAACGCTCCTTGGATCGACGCAATAAGGTGCTGGGCAACATGTACCGCACCGGCGCGGTCACCAAGAAGGAATACGACAAGGCCGTGAAGTCCAAGTTGGGCGTGGATCCAAGCTCGTCGGCTTCGGGTTGCATGGCTGCCGACGACGCGGGTTACTTCTGCGACTACATCACCAACTTGGTTCTCAAAGACAAGAACTTCGGCAAGACCAAGGAAGACCGCGAAAACCTGCTGTTCCGTGGCGGCTTGGTTATCAAGACCACGCTGAACTCCGCGTTGAATAAGAAGGCCGCCAAGGACGCCCGCGAGGCCATTGATCCTGATGCCAAGTCGAACAAGGACATCCACTCATCGCTGGTTTCGATTGAACCAGGTACCGGAAATATTCTGACCATGGCGCAGAACACCACCTACGCCCCAAAATCCGAAGAAACCGGCAGCCGGACTTTCTACAACTTCGCAGTGGAACGAGCGTTGGGTGGCGCTGGCGGCTTCCAGGGTGGCTCGACCATGAAGCCCTACACGACTCTTGCATGGCTCCACGAGGGCAATCACATGTACGACAAGATCAACGCGAAAAAGGAAACTTTTAGGCCCGGAGACAAGTGGAGGGCTTCCTGCCTTCCCGGAGGAACTGCAACCGTAGGCTCGAGTTGGACTCCAAAAAATGCTTCGCGCGGCTTCTACCGCACCATGACCGTGGATACCGGCCTGTACTGGTCGATCAACTCGGCCACGATTCAGGAAGCCAATAAGGTTGATTTGTGCACCATTGCCGATTACACCAAGAAATTGGGCCTGTTGGATCAGGATGCAGACGATGGCAAGCCAGCGCCAATTTCACCGGCGAACCCAGCGTTCATCATCGGTTCGGCAAATATCACCCCGATGGCACAGGCTGCGGCTTTCGCAACCTTTGCCAACAAGGGCGAATACTGCGCACCACGGGCCATCACTTCGGTGGTCGATAAGGACGGAACCAAGTACAAGGTGCCGAAGCAAGACTGCTCCCAGCAGATCGACCCGCAGTACGTGGCCGACCTGAACGGCACGCTGAAGAAGATCGCCACCAACCGTGTCTCCAAGGGCCAGGTTGCCGGACCGATCGCAGGCAAGACCGGCACCAATGACTACGCCACCTCCACCTGGTTCGTCGGCTACAGCACGGGCATTTCCACCGCGGCTTGGGTCGGACGCCTGGACGGCAAGGCCGCCACCAAGCAGAACTCCCTGCACGGGGCGATGATCAACGACGAACGCGCTCCGGAGATGGTTGACTCCTCGACCTATGCGGCTCCATTGTGGGTTGACTTCATGTCCAAGGCAGTTCAGCAGTACGAGCGCGATTCCTTCGGTTCGGTCAGCAAGGCACCGAAGCCGAAGCCAAAGCCAAAGGAAGACGACGAGGACAAAAAAGAAGATTCCAAAAAGGAAGATTCGAAAAAGGAAGACTCCGAAAAAGAGGATTCCAAGGAGTCCGAAGACGACAAGTCTGAAGCCACCGGCAATGGAAACGGTAATGGCAACGGAAACGGCCAAAACAAGTCGAAGCCGACTACTCCGGCCAAGCCCGGAGGGGATTCGGACGACTAGGTAGTCGCCGAAAGGCCGCGTTCAACTTTGGTTGAACGCGGCCTTTCGGTTTAGATTGGCACTATCACCAGACCCGAACGGGTCTGTTCCCTTGAAAGGACAATGACGGACCGGTCATGGTTGAACACACTAATTTCTCTTCGGCATTCGGTCGAGCCACCGGCACGGCAGCACTGCTTGCCGGCGGCGCCGTCGCAGCAGGCGCGGCGGTGCTTGGCTACGGACTATACGAAACCCAGAAATTCGGGCTCCGTCGCGAAACCGTCAAGGTGCTTCCCCGCGGCGCGGGCGATATCCGCGTGCTCCACCTCTCGGACATCCACATGATCCCCGGCCAAGCCCTCAAGCGACGCTGGCTGCATCGGCTCGCCGACGAGCGCCCCGACTACGTGATCAACACCGGTGACAATCTCAGCCACCGCGATGGCGTTCCGGCGCTGATCGACGCGCTGAAGCCATTGATGGCATTCCCCGGCGCCTTCGTGCCAGGCTCGAATTGCTACTACGGGCCGCGCATGAAGAACCCCTTGCGCTACCTCAGCGCAAGCTCCGGCACGCCGAACCCTTCGAGCCGTGACAAGCTGCCCTTCGAAGAGATGCACCGGGCCTTCGGATCCGCCGGGTGGGTCAACATGACCAACCGGGCCTACTCCACCGTGCTCAACGGAATCCGGCTTGATCTGACCGGCATCGATGATCCGCACCTGGATCGCGACCAATTCGCTGGATGGCCGCAAGGTTCGGTCACCGGATACCAGGCTCCGCACGTACGCATCGCGCTGACCCATGCCCCCTACCAACGAGTGCTGGATCAGCTCACCGAGGCCGGGGCGGATATCATCTTCGCCGGCCACACCCACGGCGGACAGGTATGCATTCCGGGATACGGCGCCCTGGTGTCGAACTGCGATTTGCCGACGTGGCGAGCCCGTGGGCTGACCGAATGGGAATATGCCGGGCACACCGTCCCGCTGAACGTCTCGGCGGGCCTGGGCCACTCCCGCTTCGCACCATTTCGCATTGCCTGCCCGCCCGAGGCAGTACTGCTCACGCTCACCGCAAGGGACTGATCATCCATTCCTTCAGGCCCCGCACTTGGTTCAAGTGCGGGGCCTGAAGCCGTCTCTGAGCCAGCAACAAATAATCTATCCACTAGTGATTATTTGATTGAATTTTCCCAACTACTGACTGTAGGCTGTAGTCCGGTCGATATTGTTATTGGTGATGGTGGGGAACTCGCATGGCGCGACAACAAAACTCAGAAGCAGCTGAAGCGGTGTCGTTGACAACCACCTTAAAACGGCTGGGGCCGTTCGTCCGCCCGATTCTTCCGCGGCTTATCGGCGGCTTCCTCTGCGCCTTGGGCGCAGGTATTGTCGCCCTCGTCATTCCACAGGTCCTCGCCTGGCTGGTGAACAACGTCCTGGACAGCGATGGAACGAACAACGCAATCTGGATCGCCATGGCGATTGTCGGCGCCTTGGGTTTCCTGGAAGCGTTGTTCATCTTCCTGCGCCGCCAATTCGTGCTCAACCCGGCGGCAGGGCTGGAAGCGCAGATGCGCATCCGCTTCTACAAGCATCTGCAGCGCCTGCCCGTGGCTTTCCACGAGCGCTGGGGCTCGGGCCAGCTGCTTTCCCGCTCGATGTCGGATCTGTCGCTGCTGCGCCGCTGGCTCGCCTTCGGCGCCATGATGCTCGTCGTGGACACGGTCACCGTGATCACCGGGCTGGCGCTGATGTTCTACCACTCGTGGATCCTCGGACTGCTCTACCTGCTAGGCGCCATCCCCATCTCGATCAAGGCCTACCACTTCCGCAACAACTACCGGGCCGCGAGCCGGCTGAGCCAAGACCAGGCCGGCGACCTGGCGACCGCCGTCGAAGAGTCCGTCCATGGCATTCGCGTCATCAAGGCCTTCGGCCGCGGCCCCCACGTGTACGCCGGATTCAGCGAGCAGGCCAAATCGCTGCAGCAGACGGAAATCAGCAAGGCCAAAACCCTGGCCAGTTTCCTGATGGCCGTCGTCGCAATCCCCGAAACGATCTTGGGGCTGGGCGTCTTGATCGGCATCTCGCTGGTTGCCGGCGGGCAGCTGAGCATCGGCTCGCTCGTAGCCTACTTCGCCATCGCAGCGGTGATCGCAGGCCCGGTGGAAGGCATGGGGATGCTGCTGGGCATGACGCTGAGCACCAAAACCGCACTGGACCGCCACTTCGAAGTGATGGACGCTTCCAACGACATCGTCTCCCCCGCCCAGGCGAAATCCCCGGCCGAACGCAGCGGCGAAGTGCAGCTCAAGCACGTTCGGTTTGCCTACCCCGATGCCTCCGGGCGCGGGCGCCCCATCCTTGCCGATATCGAGCTGACGATCCGCGCCGGGGAAACCATGGCGCTGGTCGGAATCACCGGCTCGGGCAAGTCGACACTGCTGAACCTGATCCCCCGGCTGCATGAGGTGAGCGCCGGGCAAGTACTGGTGCACGGGCAAGACGTGCGCGAATGGGACCTGGAAGAGCTGCGTGAAGAAATAGCCGTGGCTTTCGAAGACACCACCCTATTCTCGAATTCGGTCCGCGAAAACGTGCTGCTCGGTGCCCCGGCGGATTACAGCCCCGCGCAGCGCGAAGCGCTCTTGGCGCAGTCCCTTGACGTGGCGCAGGCGCACTTTGCCTATCAGCTGCCGCAGGGGGTCGATACGCTCATCGGCGAGGAAGGCTTGTCCCTGTCCGGCGGCCAACGCCAGCGTCTGGCCCTGGCCCGCGCCATCGCCGCCCGGCCCCGGATCCTGGTACTGGACGATCCGCTCTCCGCCTTGGACGTGCGCACGGAGGAAGCCGTCACCACGAAGCTGCGCGAGGTCCTGGAGGGCACTACCACCTTGGTGGTGGCTCACCGGCCTTCCACCGTGATGCTCGCCGACCGGGTGGCCTTGCTGCGCGATGGGCGCATCGACGCGATCGGCAGCCACACGCACCTGCTGAGCACGAACGAACATTACCGATATGTGATTGCCAGCCTGGATGATGAAGCACCGATGAGCGAAGAGGTCGCCCGATGAGCCAACCACTAGGTGTCACCGAAGAAGACAACATCAACCTCTCCGGTGCGCAACGCAAACGAGTACGCCGCCGTTCCTTCAGGCTCCTGGCAACGCTCGCCATGCCGCAGAAGAAACTCTTCATTCTCACCGTGGCGCTGGTGCTGGTTTCCAATGCGGCCCGCGTCGTCCTGCCAATCCTCATTGCCTTGGCCATCGACTGGACGCTCCCGCAGGTCCGCGAGGGTAACTGGAGCGCGCTGGGAGTTTCGGGCGGCGCCTACATTGTTTGCGCCATTCTGGCCGGCGTCCTGCTGGCCTGGTACATCAATTGCGCCGCCCGCATTTCGCAGGCCATGCTCTTGGATCTGCGGCAGCAGGTCTTCCGCCACACCCAGCGGCTGAGCCTCGAGTTCCATGAGAACTACACCTCGGGCCGGATCATCTCGCGGCAGACCTCGGACTTGGAAACCCTGCGTGAACTGCTAGATCAAGGAGTATCCGAACTCGCCTCCTCGTGCGTCTTCGTGATTTTCACGCTGGCCACCATCTTTATCCTGGATTGGCGCAGCGCTTTGGTGCTGTGCATCGCGGCCATACCGGTGGCGATCCTCTTCTTCTGGTACCAGAGCCGTTCCGAGGTGCTCTACCGCGAGTCCCGCGTGGTTTCCGCGAAGGTGATCTCCATGTTCGTCGAAACGATGACCGGCATTCGCGCGGTCAAGGCGTTCCGCCGAGAAGCGGCAAATGACGAAAACTATGCTGAGATCGCCGAAAAATATCGGGTCAACTCGGTGCGCTCCTTCAACTTATTCGGCATTCTCCAGCCGGGCCTGGTGCTCATTGGAAACCTCACCGTCGCGGTATTGCTCGCCTACGGCGGCTTCCGCATTCTGGATGGGACGCTGGCCGTTGGCGTGATGGTGGCGCTGCTGCTTGCGGCTAAACGCGTCTTCCAGCCGGTCGAACAGATCGCCATGTTCTACTCCTCCTTGCAGTCGGCCACGGCAGCCCTAGAAAAGGTCTCCGGGCTCTTGGAAGAGGAACCGAGCGTCAGGGAACCACTGGCACCGCGCAGTATCGAGCAGGTCAAGGGAGAGATCGTCTTCAGCGACGCGGTCTTCGGCTACGGGCAAGGGCCGATCATCATGGACCGCTTCGATCTGAAGCTTGAAGCCGGGCAAACGGTGGCGGTGGTCGGGCAGACCGGTGCCGGCAAATCCACGCTCGCAAAACTCATTTCCCGTTTCTACGATCTGCGCTCGGGCAGCCTGGAAATCGATTCGGTCCCGATCAATGAGCTCTCGAATCAGGAACTGCGCCGGCATGTGGTGATGGTCACCCAGGAAGCGTTCCTGTTCTCCGGGACGGTCGCCGAGAACATTGCGCTCGGCAAGCCCACCGCGACGCTCGCGGAGATCCAGGATGCGGCTAGGGCGGTGGGCGCCGATGAATTTATCCGCGAACTTCCCGAAGGCTATGAGACCGACATGAATAAGCGTGGCGGTCGCGTCTCCGCCGGGCAACGCCAGCTCATCTCCTTCGCTCGCGCCTTCTTGGCCGACCCGGCCGTGCTGATCCTGGATGAGGCCACCAGCTCGCTGGACATTCCTTCGGAGCGCGCGGTGCAACGCGGCCTGCAGCAGCTGCTGGGGAACCGTACGGCGTTGATCATCGCCCACCGGTTGTCCACGGTGCAGATCGCCGACCGGGTGCTGGTGGTGCACGATGGGAGAATCATCGAGGACGGCTCCCCGCAACAGCTGATCGCGGACGAGGGACGTTTCGCTTCGCTGCACAAGGCGTGGAAGGACTCGCTGGTCTAACCGGCCGCAAGCACATGGCAAACGAATTGGGCGACTTCCTTCCGGCCCCGAACCAGGGGGCGGACCCGGAAGTCTACGAGATTGAAAATAGCGCGCTGGATCGAACCGGGGTGCTCTTTGCGCGCTTGTGCTCCCTGGCGCCCTGGGCGGGCAAGGTCCTGCTGGATTTGGGATGCGGCAGCGGCTATTGGCTCCCCAAATATCTCACCGAACATGGCACGGTCCTCGGGGTGGAACCGGATCTGCGCCTGCTGGACGCCGCACGGGCGCGTAGTTCGCGGGTTCAGGTGCTGCACGGGTCTGCCGAACATCTTCCGCTAGCGGATTCCAGCGTCGCGGTGGTGCACGCGCGCTTCGCCTATTTCTTCCCTTCCGCGAACTACGACTGCACCGCCGGGCTCCGCGAGGTCCTGCGTGTCCTGCGCCCCGGCGGGTCGCTGCTGGTGATCGACAACGATCACCAGCACGGAGAATTCGCTTCACTTTTGCGGCAGAGCCCTTGGGCGTCGGATCAGGGCGAGGACGATTACATCCGGCGGTGGTGGGCCGCGCAGGGAGCCCAACGCCATGAGGTGATGAGCAGTTGGGAATTTGACTCGACAGAAGATCTCGCGAAGGTGCTCGGCCTCGAATTCCCGGCAGATCTGGCGCAACAGTGGATCGCGCAGCATCCGTTGGCGACCGAGTTGAGCTACGGCTACGTGCTCTATCACGTTCGCAAAGGCGGCGCCGAACCTAGCGGCTAGTTCCCTGCTTAGCAAAAGGCCGGGGCGAAGGAATTTCTCCTTCACCCCGACCTTTCGTTTGCCCTTAGGCGGAGAATTTCTCCCCGGTCAAACGCTCATACGCATCGATGTACCGGGCGCGGGTCTTTTCCACGATCTCTGCGGGCAAGGCCGGCGGCTCTGCCCCGGAGTTCCTATCCCAACCGGATTCCGCTGAGGTCAACCAGTCGCGCACGAACTGCTTGTCAAAACTCGCCTGGGCCTTGCCCGGTGCGTAGGACTGGGCATCCCAGAAGCGCGAGGAGTCGGGGGTGAGCACCTCGTCGCCGAGCGTGATCTCGCCGTTGCTCGGATCGGCGCCGAATTCGACCTTGGTATCGGCAAGGATGATGCCGCGTTCACGGGCGATCTGCTCGGCGCGTTCGTAGAGGGCGACGGTCTTCTCGCGCAAGGCCTCGGAGACCTGCGCGCCGACGCGTTCCACCGTCTGCGCAAAGGAGATGTTCTCGTCATGCTCGCCGACCTCGGCCTTGGCCGAAGGCGTGAACAGCGCCGGCTGCAGGCGTGAACCATCAACCAGGCCCGCGGGCAACGGCAGCTCGCATACGGTCGAAGAGACCTTGTATTCGGCCAGACCCGAGCCGGTCAGATAACCGCGGGCAATGCACTCGATAGGGTACATCTCAAGCTTCTTGCAGACCATTGCCCGGCCGGCGACGGCCGCCGGCACCTCGGTGGAGATTACGTGGTTGGCGAATTCGCCCAGCTGCCCGAACCACCACAGGCTCAGCTGGGTCAGCACCTTGCCCTTATCCGGAATCTCGCTGGTCAGCACGAAGTCATAGGCGCTGATTCGATCCGAAGCGACCACCAGCACCCGGTCGGAGTCCGCGAAGCTCACCCCGGCCGGCAGGTACAGGTCGCGCACCTTGCCCGAATAGAAGTGGTCCCAACCGTCGAGGGAAAGCGTTTCGGTCTGGAATCCTGCCATTACTTGTTTTCCCCGTTCACTACGATTTCTCCGCGTTCGGCCTTCAAGGCGATATCGCTGCGTGACTGGGCGCCGCTCCAGCTAATCTTGGAGACACCCGCGTAGGCGTTCGCCCGGGCGGCGGCAAGGCCATCGCCCAACGCGACGACCGCCAAGACGCGGCCACCGGCTACGGTGATATTGCCCTCGGCGTCGGTGCTGGTGCCGGCATGCATCACATGCACCTCGTCAACCTGGTTGGCTGCTTCCAGCCCTTCGATCACCGCACCCTTGACCGGGGCATCCGGGTAATTCTCGGCGGCGATGACCACGTCCACGGCGGTTTTCGAGGACCAGCGCAGCTGCTCGGCGTCGTCGAGCTTGCCGTTCGCCGCGGCGAGCAGAATCGCGCCCAGCGGGGTCTTCAGCCGAGCCAGAACCGCTTGGGTCTCCGGGTCGCCGAAGCGGGCGTTGAATTCGATGACGCGGATGCCGCGCTTGGTGATGGCCAGGCCGCAGTACAGCACGCCGGTGAACGGGGTGCCGCGCTTTTCCATTTCGCGCAGTGTCGGGTAGGCGACGCGGTCCATAACCTCGTCGACAAAGCCTTCCGGAAGCCATTGAAGCGGTGAGTAGGCGCCCATGCCACCGGTGTTGGGGCCTTCGTCGTTGTCGAAGATGCGCTTGAAGTCCTGAGCTGGGGACAGCGGGACGGCGTGCTTGCCGTCGCAGATGACGAACAGCGAAACTTCCGGGCCATCGAGGAATTCTTCGATAACCACGGTGCCGCCGGCGGCAAAGCAGAGCTCTGCGTGGGCCAGTGCCTCGGCACGGTCTGCGGTCACCACAACCCCCTTGCCAGCGGCCAGCCCGTCGTCTTTGACCACATAGGGTGCGCCGAAATCGTCAAGGGCGGCTTCGGCTTCGGCAGTATTCGTTGCCACATGCGCCATGGCGGTGGGAACCTGCGCGGCGGCCATGACGTCCTTGGCGAATGCCTTGGAGGCTTCCAGCTGTGCCGCGGCGCGGGTTGGCCCGAAGACGGGAATCCCGGCTTCGATGAGCGCATCGGCAACGCCGGCGGCCAGTGGCGCTTCGGGCCCAACGATTACCAGCTCGCTGGCTAGCTCGCGGGCTAGCGCCAGGACCGCTTGCGGGTCCTGCGCGTTGATCTCATGGGTAGTGACGTCCTGTGCGATTCCGGCGTTGCCGGGAGCGCAATGAACCTCATTGACGTAGGGGTCTGCACTAAGTGCACGGACAATTGCATGCTCACGGCCGCCTGGGCCAATCACCAGTACCTTCACTGCACCGAGTTTACCGGAGAACCACGCACGATTAGTGGTCTGTGACCGGGCGATGAAAAGTTGCCCAGAGCGCCGCGCAAACCCCGGGGCGCCTTGCCTCCACTGGGAAAGCCCTCCGTGCGGGCCTGCGCCTAGACTTGGCCTCATGGGTTCAGCGATAGACATCACACAGTGCAGCGAGCTGCTGCGGATCACCCGCAATTCGGTGATCGAATCGCGGCATTATGGCGCAGCGGTAGTTCTGGATCCGGCCGGGCAGGTTCTGGAGGCCATCGGCGATCCCGAAGCCTTGATCTTTCCGCGATCCGCGCTGAAGCCTTTTCAGGCGATCGGTTCGCTGCGCGCCGGGGCGGCGTTGGAATCCGCGCAACTGGCGCTTGCCTGCGCCAGCCATCTGGGAACCGAACAACATCAGCTGCTCGCGCGCAGCGTGCTCGACTCGGTGAAGCTGGGCCAAGAGCATCTGCAATGCCCGGCCTCGTGGCCCGGTGATTCGGCCACCCGCTCAGCGATGGCCGCGCGTGGCCAAGGCCAGAACAAGCTTGCCTTCAATTGTTCGGGCAAACATGCCGCTTTTCTCGCGGCGGCGGCGGCCAGCGGCGAACCGCTCGGCAGCTATCTGTCACCCGAGCATCCGGTGCAGCTTTCGGCCTCTCGGGCGATGGAAGAATTCTGCGGGCCGATCACTTTCCTGGGCGTTGATGGCTGCGGGGCTCCGGCACCGCAGATGTCGCTGCGGTCCCTGGCCGAGGGGTTTCGAAAGCTGGCGGCATCCCCCGACCCGGCTGCCCGGTCGGTGGCCAGCGCCATGCGCGAACACCCATGGGCGGTACGCGGTGCGGGCAGCCCCAATACGCTGGTCATCGAGTCCACCGGAATCATCGCCAAGCTCGGTGCCGAAGGGGTGCTGGGCATGTCCGCCCCCAACGGGGTGAGCGTGGCGGTAAAAATCCTTGATGGCGCTTCGCGCGGAATCGATGTGCTGGCGCTGGGGCTATTGGCCAGCCATGGTGCGCTCAGCGCGCAGAAGCTGGAAGAATTATCAGACCGGCTGAGCAGCGCGGCGCACACCGCCGGGGCGCGTGCTGCCGGGGTTCGCTACCTCGGCCGGGACTTCGCGGCCCGCTAGCCCCACCGCACAGGAAATTCCGGGGGCCGGAATATGACATTTTTACGTCATCCAAGGAAGGAAATTTATCGCCATGGCGATCAAGCGAAGAATCGACGAGCACGCCGGCCGCGCAGCACTTCGCGACTGG
Source organism: Arthrobacter sp. MYb221 (assembly GCF_002979835.1). NCBI lineage: Bacteria > Bacillati > Actinomycetota > Actinomycetes > Micrococcales > Micrococcaceae > Arthrobacter > Arthrobacter sp. MYb221. The sequence goes on from NZ_PCPW01000007.1 coordinate 117,144, forward strand.
ACCGAAAACGCGGAAACCCAAGGGAAAACAGCCCGCCCAACGCTGGCGACCGCGGTGCGTTTCGCCTTGGAGGAACTCGCTTCGCGGGCCGAGGGAAACTCGGTTGAGGTGCGGGTTCCGCCCTTTGGTGTGACCCAATGCATTGAGGGCCCCCGCCATACCCGTGGTACACCGCCAAATGTGGTCGAAATGCCCGCCGAATTATGGCTTTCACTGGTCACCGGGCGCACCGGCTGGGCTGCGGCAGTGCAATCGGGGCAATTGCACGCCTCCGGACTAAGGGCAGACTTGTCGGCACACCTGCCGCTAATTGAGTACCCTTAAAACTATGGAGCAACACCCCGCTACCCCGTCATCCGCCGACCAGCCGATCCAGGTGCAGGTTCATTCGGCACCGCGCTTCTGGCCAATAGTCCTCGCCGGCGCCGTACTCGGCGCCCTGGTAGGCGTATTCATTGGCTTGATTGGCGAACCGTCCATGGATTACACCGTCGGATCGGCCGTCGGATTTTTCGCCATGTTCTGCGCGGGACTTGGCACCGGGCTGGGCGCGCTCGCATATGTAATTATCGATCGCGTCACTTCGCGCAAGACCACCCAAAAACTGGCGGTGCCCCTGGCCGGGGACACCGGCAGCGAGCGACAAGGCTAGGCGCCCTCCCCTTCCCAGGAAGGCAAGCGGTGGCCGCGCACCTGGTCGCCGTTCACCACATAAACGGTCGGTGTCGACCAATAGATACATGAGAGAATAATTGACATGGCGCGTGGCGATGGATTCCTGAATCATGACTTGCTTCCCAACGAAAAAGGGCCGCAGGACGAATGCGGCGTTTTTGGTGTCTGGGCACCTGGCGAAGAAGTTGCAAAACTAACCTATTACGGGCTGTACGCGTTGCAGCACCGCGGACAGGAGTCCGCGGGCATCGCAACCAGCGACGGCGCGCGAATCAACGTATACAAGGATATGGGCCTGGTCTCCCAGGTCTTCGACGAAAACACGTTGAACTCGATGACCGGCCACCTGGCCGTGGGGCACTGCCGCTATTCGACGACCGGCGCCAGCCACTGGGCCAATGCGCAGCCGACCCTGGGCCCGACCCAGACCGGCACCGTAGCCCTGGCGCATAACGGCAACCTCACCAACTCGGCGCAGCTCGCCGAAATGGTCGAGGCCAAGCAGGTCTCCGAGGGCGGCAAGCTGCGCGGCGAAATTGCCCAGGGCAATACCACCGATACCGCGCTGGTCACCGCCCTGCTTGCGGGCAAGGAGGGCCAGAGCCTCGAAGAGACCGCGCTCGAGCTGCTGCCCAAGATCGAGGGCGCCTTCTGCTTCGTGTTCATGGATGAAAACACCATGTACGCGGCCCGCGACCCGCACGGGGTGCGTCCCCTGGTCCTGGGACGGCTGAACCGCGGCTGGGTGGTTGCCTCCGAGCAGCCGGCCCTGGCCACCGTGGGCGCGTCCTTCATCCGCGAGATCGAACCGGGCGAACTGATCGCCATCGACGAGACCGGCATCCGCTCCACCCGCTTCGCCGAAGCCACCCCGAAGGGCTGCGTCTTCGAGTACGTCTACCTGGCCCGCCCGGATGCGACTATCGCCGGTCGCTCGGTATACGAAGCCCGCGTGGAGATGGGCCGCCAGCTGGCCCGCGAAAACAGCGCGGATGCGGACATCGTCATCCCGGTCCCGGAATCCGGCACCCCGGCGGCCATCGGCTACGCCGAGGAGTCCGGCATACCGTTCACCCACGGCTTCGTGAAGAACGCCTATGTGGGCCGCACCTTCATCCAGCCCTCGCAGACGCTGCGCCAGCTGGGCATCAAGCTGAAGCTCAACGCGCTGGAGACCGTGCTGCGCGGCAAGCGCGTGGTGGTCGTGGACGACTCGATCGTGCGCGGCAACACCCAGCGTGCGGTGGTGCGCATGCTGCGCGAGGCCGGAGCCGCCGAGGTGCATGTGAAGATCTCCTCGCCACCGGTGAAATGGCCTTGCTTCTACGGCATCGACTTCGCCACCCGCGCAGAGCTGATCGCCAATGGCGCGGCCGTGGACGAAATCGGAAAGTCCATCGGCGCCGATTCGCTGGCGTACATCTCCGAGGACGGCATGATCGGGGCCACCGCGCAGCCGCGCGAGAAGTTGTGCACCGCCTGCTTCACCGGCGACTACCCGATCCCGCTGCCCGGTGATGAGCGCCACGGGAAGAACCTGCTGGAGCAGGCAAACCAGAGCGGTTGCGAGCCCGGCCCGGATGCCGAGCTCGAAGCAACTCTCTAATCAGTAATCCATCACCCACCTCGTTGCAAGCGGCACCGGCTATTCGGTGTTCACGACAGAAAAGGATCCATCTGCCATGAGCGGCACGCAAGAGCAGCCAACCTCCATCACCTACGCCGGAGCGGGCGTCGACGTCGAGGCCGGTGACCGTGCCGTCGAGTTGATGAAGGGCGCGATCAAGGCCACCCACACCACCGGCGTGGTCGGCGGAGTCGGCGGATTCGCCGGCCTGTTCGACGTTTCCTTCCTCACCGGGTACAAGAAGCCCTACCTGGCCACCTCCACCGACGGGGTGGGCACCAAGGTTGCGATCGCGCAGAAGCTGGACATCCACGACACCATCGGCCAGGACCTGGTGGGCATGGTGGTCGATGACATCGTGGTGGTTGGCGCCAAGCCGCTGTTCATGACCGACTACATCGCCACCGGCAAGGTCGTTCCGGAGCGCATCGCGGATATCGTGCGCGGCATCGCCGAAGGCTGCAAGCTGGCCGGCACCGCCCTGGTGGGCGGCGAAACCGCCGAGCACCCGGGCCTGCTGGCCGAGGACGAGTACGATGTGGCCGGTGCTGCTACCGGTGTCATCGAAGCCGATCAGCTACTAGGCCCGGAGCGGGTGCAGGCCGGGGATGTCGTCATCGGCATGGCCTCCTCGGGCATCCACTCCAACGGCTACTCGCTGGTGCGCCGCGTGATCGCGCACGCCAAGTGGGAGCTGGAGCGCGAGGTCGCCGAATTCGGCCGCACGCTGGGCGAGGAGCTGCTGGTTCCGACCCGCATCTACACCACCGCCTGCCTGGACCTGATCGGCGAGCTGAACGACGGGGAGAACTTCGGGGTGCACGGCTTCAGCCACGTCACCGGCGGCGGCCTGGCGGCCAACCTGGCCCGCGTGCTGCCCAAGGGCCTGATGGCCCGCGTGGACCGCTCCACCTGGTCGCTGCCCGCGGTCTTCTCCACCATTGCGGCGCTGGGCAATGTGCCGCAGCCGGATCTTGAGCGCACCCTGAACCTGGGTGTGGGCATGGTCGCGGTGGTCGAGCAGAACGTCGCCGACCGCGCGGTGGCACTGCTGAACAAGGCCGGCATGGGCGCCTGGATCATGGGTTCGGTCGAAAACCTCGAGCCTTCCGCTAGCTCCGCCGGACTGGACTTCGTCCAGGGCGCCAAGGGCGTGGACGGCGGCGCGGTCCTGCTGACCGGCAACTACGCCAAGTAGCATTCGAAGCATCCCGCAAAAGGGGGCGAAACGGCACCAGCACGGTGCCGTTTCGCCCCCCTTTTTTGCCCGCTTATCCACAGCTTGCCCGCCGCCTGCCGACACCGGCCCATCGTGGTGCATGCTTGGCCACATGAGTACGCATGCAGCCACCGCCCGGGCGCTGGACCTGCTGGCGAAAGGCGTCAGCCAGGTCGAGCGGGCCACACGCGCGCTGGCCGGGATCGACCTCGCACCGGGCCACGCCGCGTACTTCGCCTGGCTGACCGAGCGCTGCGCGGCCGAGCTTGCCCGCAGCCAGATTCATGCGGCCGACGCGCTGCGCTCCAGCGGCGCGCATCAACTAGACGAGCGGTCCCTGCAAGCTGTTGCCGAGGCCGGCCCGGCCCCCACCCTCGAAACCCTTGAGCAGCTTTCCGGCCAGCGGGCCAGCGGGCGCGCTCACTTCACGGACTGCACCTCGATGTACACCTCATGGCTCCAGGTGCCGGTCTCCGCTGCCAACTACCGGCTCGCCCAGGCGGACGCGCTGATCGCGCGGGTCACCGAGGACGGGGTACGCCATGGTCCGGGCTACCCACGGCTGTCCGCCGAATTCAGCGGACGGGAAACCGATCCCGGCCTAGTGGCCCTGGCCGCCAGCAAACTCCGCGGCGTGCACAAGGACCTGCCCTCCGCCGCGCAACGCGACCAGCTCGAAGGGCAGGCGGCCACCCTGCTTCGCCAGGAGCCAGCTACCGCCCTGACGCACCTGGGCACGCTGGTCCAAGAGCAGGTCGGCACGCAGCGCCCGCCCCAGGCGCTCGTCGCCGAAGCCGGGATATTCCGCAAGGGCATGCGCAACGGCCTGGTGATCTATCAGCTCAAGGTGCTGCCCCATGAGGCGGAACTCATCGAATCCCTCCGCACGCAGATCGACAATCCGGCGACCATCGCCGGCAACCGGCAACAACTCGCGCAGCTGACCGCGCGGACCTACGCGCAGGCAGGCGGCGGCGCGTCGTCCAATTCCGCTCCCGAGCCCGGGGCGGTGCCCGCGCCACCCCCAGCAACCACGCCGTGGGACGATCCGGAAACCATGCCCCGCTGGGCGCAAGACGGTGCCCCCGAAGAGCATGGGTCCCCGGCGGAGAATTCCGGCGACCAGTCCGCTGCCCACGCAGGGCCAGGAAACGCGGAATCCGGGGCTCCGGCTCCCGCGGATCATGCCGCGGCGCCGGCAGGCCTGCCCAGTGATTCCTTCTACCCGCAGACCTTCGAAGACCTCACCCCGGCGATGCGGCACCTGACCGCACTGCTCAGCGCGCTTCGCTCCACCGGCGCCACGGGAAAGAAAACCACCGGCATCGTCACCCCGCAGGTCGTCGTGCATCTGGACTTCGCCAAAATGATCGCGGGCGACAAGAGCTACGCGATCACCGAAAACGGCATTCCGCTCTCCGATGCCGAGGCACGCACGCAGATGTGCAATGCGGGGATCCTCCCGGTGGTTTTTAATGGCAAAGGACAGATACTCGATGTCGGCCGGTCCGAACGGCTCTTCCCGCCGCATATGAAACGAGCCCTGATTGCCCGCGACCGTGGCTGCCTGTATCCGGGATGCACCATGCCCGCGGGGCGCTGCGAAGCGGACCACCTCCTGCCGTGGGAGGAGGGCGGCGAGACGAGTGTTGAAAACGGGGCGATGTTCTGCCCCCGGCACCACCACGCGCGCCATGCCGGGCTCTTCAAAGTCATCATCCGCAAAGACCGGCCTCCCGCGGTGCTTTTGCCCCGGTCGCTGGACCCGCCGCAACTCCCCCGCCGGAATACCTACTGGCTCTCGCCCGCGGAGGTTCTCGATTCCCACCCCGGCTAGCCCTGGAGCGATGGTCCTACACCTCGCTCAAGCCACGGCACAAGTCCGGGGTGCCTCAGCTCGATTCCTCTAGAATCGGTACGACGGCGCCTACCGAAATGGAGCGTGGCATGCACGAACAGCACCCGGAGCCCGGATTGGCTCGGGCCAGCAAACGGATGGTTCCGCTGTTCGCCATCTATCTGGTCTTGCTTGGTTGGATGGTGCTGTGGAAGCTGGAGATTCCGTTCGTCGGTTCCGGATCGCTGCGGCTCATTAAGCTCGTGCCGTTCGTCGCTTGGGCCGAGTCCGGCTCCAGTGCACCAGTCGAAGTTGGACTGAACCTTGTCCTGTTTATGCCCTTCGGCCTCTATCTGGGCCTCTTGGCTCGCGCTTGGCATTGGCTGCACGCAGTTGGCTTGATGGCCGGGGTCAGTCTGGCCTTCGAGATCATCCAGTACGTTCTCGCGCTGGGGAGTTCCGATGCCACCGATGTCATTGTCAATACCCTCGGTGGCCTGACCGGATACGTCTTCGCAGCACGACTGGCAAGGAGCGCGCGCCCGCGTATTTGGTGGAAGATATCGGTCCTCTGCACGGTTCTCACCGTGATTCTGGTGCTGCTCACTGCCCTCTTCATCCTGTCCCCTGTGCGCTATGCACCGTTGGGCGCGGAGCCAGGATCATCGACGACGAGTACGGATTATCCCCAGCCGCGAATTTTGCCTTCGGTGGCTAATCGAGCTGTCGCATCGCATGAGACAGCGGCACCCGCCACCGCCACGTGGCTTTCTCCTCGCCGCGCACATGACCATTGGTTACCAAGGCGACCGGTAATCCGCGTTTGACGAAGTTCAGCAGGATCTTGTACCCGCTCATCACCGCCAGCGATGAGCCGAGCACCAACAACCCGGTAGAAGCCTCCTCGAGCTGTGCCATCTGCTGCTTGCGCTCCACCGGCACGCTCTCGCCGAAGTACACCACATCGGGTTTCAACGCCAAGGAGCCGCAATTTTCACACCTAGCCATGATGAACCGGTCGACCCAATACTGCGGCAGTTCCACATCGCCATCCGGGTTGATCGCGCTGGGGTCGATTTCAACGGATTCGATGTAGCCGACATTGAGCTCCTGCAGGCGGATGTCGAAGTGTTGGCGGTCCTCGCTCTGGCCGCAGTCCAGGCAACGCACAATCGAAAGGTCGCCATGCACCGGGATCACCGTTTTTGATCCGGCCCGATGGTGCAGCCCGTCAACGTTTTGCGTAATGATTCCACTGATCCGGCCGGTATCTTCCCAGCCCACCAGCCGGCGGTGAATTCCATTCGGTTCGGCTTGGAACATGTGGCGCCAGCCCACGAACCCGCGGGCCCAATAGCGGTGGCGTGCCTCAGGACGGTATTTGAATTCCTGATAGGTCATCGGACGGTGGCGTTGCAGCGAGCCGTTTGGTCCCCGGTAGTCGGGGATCCCGGAGTCGGTGGAAACTCCGGCACCCGTCACCACCAGCACATTGCCTCGGTCGAGCATTGCCTGCACGCCGGCTCTGGCGTCTTCTTCCGGGGAAGGATCCGCTTGCTGCTCCACGATGCGTTGCATGGACCTGATGGCCGAGTGGTGGGCCATTTGGATGGAAAGCTCTTCGGGGGTGCTCACGTTCTGACCTTTCGGAGCATTCGGGGACGACAAAGGCCGCAACGACCTTGAAGCTAATTTAGCTTAGTCGCTGCGGCATGTCGCAAAAATGTACTGAAGAGCTGCACAACTTCATATGAAGGCAGGCACCCGAGCCAATGACTCTCGGTTGAGTAGCTGAGGATTAGTCAGCGTCGTCGTCTCCGGAGTACTTCTTAGTCAGCTCGTCGTAATCAGACTCTTCGTCGTCATGCGATGAATTATCAGGCTCCAGATTCTGGGCATGATAATCGGACCGGACACCAAGCTCACGCTCTAGTGCCGTAAGGTCAGTCGAGGGCGAGTAGTACTTAATATCTCGCGCTTGACGCTGTGCTTTAGCCTTTTGACGGCCGCGCCCCATGGCGTGACCCCCTCTTTTCAGTAGAGTCGGGAGGTGGTCCACCTAACAGGTGAAGGCCCCCGAATATGTGATCAGTTCTTTCGTAATTAAAGGTTAACACGATTCGACGGCGAGCGCTGAACGCAACACGTGTCAGACCCGTTAGACTGTCGATTAGTCCAACGACTATTTAGTGAGCTTGCTCCCTTTCAAACCAAGGCGAACCTTCAAGGAGCACTACAGGTGGTGGAAAAAGATCTACCCGAGCCGCAAGCGGCATTACCGCCATTGCAGCCCGAACCGGAGAAGCCCAAACGGCAAATCGGCCAGTGGGTTTTACTCGTCATCGCCGTTTTAGCCCTAAGCGCTGCGGTGGTATTCGTTGTACTTCGCTTTATTACGCCAGCTACGCCAGAGGCGAACAATGTGGAGCGGAATCCGAGCCCCGGCCTGGATGGAATTATCGCCGCGTCCATCCCACCGGAACAACTCATCCTCGGCGACTGCCTTCGCGGCTTCGAATCTCCGCTTGCAGTGCAGACCGTAGTGACCTGTGATTCTGCACATAATGCTCAGCTCATCGGTTCCTTCGAGCTAGCCGGCGAAGAATACCCGGGCTCTAACGAGTTGCTGACCGAGTCCGAGTCGCTGTGCAAGTCGGTTTCCTTGGACCCCAGCGCCGGCCTCGATTCAACTTGGACGTATCACTTCTCCCGCCCGTCGGAAAGCACCTGGACGCAAGGAGACCGCCAGGTCTCCTGCTTCCTGAGCCTCTCCGAAGGCAATGTGCGCAACTCGCTGCTTCCAGAGAACGAAGAAAGCTAAGCCCCGCAAATTTTCAATAGCCGTGGCCGGTGGATTCCACCGGCCACGGCTATATTCGATGCCCTGGCATTAAGGTTGCGGCGCCTCACCCCGAGCGACCCTGAGCCGGTCGCCCTCCGGATCGAGACCGACCTTGACGGTATCCCCATCCTGGATGCTTCCACCGAGAATCTCCCGCGCTAGCCGGTCACCGATTTCTCGCTGGACCAGCCGGCGCAGCGGACGGGCGCCGTAGGCCGGATCATAGCCAGTCAAGGCCAACCACTCTCCGGCGGATTCGTCCACATCGAGGCTGAGCCGGCGTTCGGACAGCCTTTCGGCCAGCAGGTCGATTTGCAGCTTCACGATATTGCCAAGCTGCTCGATGCTCAACGGATCGAAGATGATGACCTCGTCCAAACGGTTCAAGAACTCCGGCTTGAAGGACGCGTTGACCACGTTCATCACCGCAGACTTCTTGTCTTTGTCCTCCATGGTTGGATCCACCAGGAACTGGGAACCCAAATTTGAGGTCAGGATCAAGATCGTGTTCCTGAAATCCACGGTGCGTCCCTGCCCGTCGGTCAAGCGGCCGTCGTCCAGCACCTGCAGCAGGATGTCGAACACCTCCGGGTGAGCCTTCTCCACCTCGTCGAGCAGGATGACCGAGTATGGTCGACGGCGCACCGCTTCGGTGAGCTGCCCGCCCTCTTCGTATCCCACATATCCTGGAGGCGCTCCGACGAGTCGGGCGACCGAGTGCTTCTCGGAGTACTCGGACATGTCAATCCGCACCATGGCCCGTGGGTCGTCAAAGAGGAAATCGGCCAGCGACTTGGCCAGCTCGGTCTTGCCCACACCGGTAGGCCCAAGGAACAAGAAGGACCCGGTGGGGCGGTCCGGATCGGCAATCCCGGCACGTGTGCGGCGCACCGCGTCGGAGACCGCCGCAACCGCTTGCTGCTGGCCGATCAGCCGCTGTCCGATGCGCTCTTCCATCTGCAGCAGCTTCTGGCTTTCGCCCTGCAGCATCCGCCCAGCGGGGATGCCGGTCCAGGCCGAGATGACCTCGGCAATATCGTCCGCCGTGACTTCGTCAGCCACCATGGTGTGTTCCGCGGTGTTGCCGGCTTCGGCTTCGGCCGCTGCCTCAAGTTCGCCTTGCAGCGTCGGAATCTCCCCGTACAGCAGGCGCGAGGCGTTCTCCAGGTCCCCCTCACGCTGGAACTTTTCGGCCTGCGAGCGCAGGTCGTCCAGTTTCACCTTCAGGTCGCCGACGCGGTTCAGCCCAGCCTTCTCCGCGTCCCACTGAGCGTTGAGCGCGTCCAGCTTTTCCTGCTTGTCCGCCATGTCGAAGCGCAGTGCTTCCAGCCGTTCGATCGAGGCAGGGTCGCTCTCTCCGGAGAGCGCCAGCTCCTCCATGGTCAGCCTGTCGACTTCGCGGCGCAGCTCATCAATCTCTTCCGGTGCGGAATCGATCTCCATGCGCAGCCGGCTCGCGGCCTCGTCAACCAGGTCGATGGCCTTATCCGGCAGCTGCCGCCCGGAGATATAGCGGTTGGACAGCGTGGAGGCGGCGACCAACGCCGAGTCGGCGATGGAAACCTTGTGGTGCGCCTCGTAGCGCTCCTTCAGGCCGCGCAGGATCGCGATGGTGTCGTCCACGCTTGGCTCCCCCACGTAGACCTGGGCGAAGCGGCGCTCCAGGGCCGGGTCTTTCTCGATATTCTCGCGGTACTCATCCAGCGTGGTCGCGCCGATGAGCCGCAGCTCGCCACGGGCGAGCATCGGCTTGAGCATATTTCCGGCGTCCATGGCGCCTTCGGAGGCCCCGGCGCCGACCACCGTGTGGATTTCATCGATAAATGTGACGATCTGCCCGGCGGAGGACCTGATCTCTTCGAGTACCGACTTCAGCCGTTCTTCGAACTCGCCGCGGTATTTGGCGCCAGCGATCATGGACCCGAGGTCCAGGGAGATCAGCGTCTTGCCGCGAAGGGACTCCGGTACGTCACCGGCGATCATGCGCTGGGCGAGTCCTTCGACGACGGCGGTCTTGCCTACGCCGGGTTCACCGATCAGCACGGGGTTGTTTTTTGTGCGCCGCGAGAGCACCTGAACGACGCGTCGGATTTCCTTGTCGCGGCCGATGACCGGATCCAGTTTGCCCGCGCGTGCCAGCGCCGTCATATCGGTGCCGAACTTTTCCAGCGCTTGGAAGGTGTCTTCCGGGTTCGGATTGTCGACCTTGCGGTCCCCGCGGATGGTTGGCAGGGTTCCTACCAGCAGCTCGCGGGTGGCTCCGGCATTGCGCAGGGCTTCGCCGGCCTTGGTCTGATCGGAGGCCAGCGCGATGAGCAGATGTTCGGTGGAGACATAGGTGTCCCCCATATCGTTCGCGATCTCCTGGGCGGTGCTGACCGCTTGGAGCAGCTGACGCGAAAATTGCGCTTGGGCCACCGAGGATCCGGAGTTGGCCGGCAGTGCATTGATGGCGCTGCTTGCCTCGACGGAGAGGGCGTCAACGTCCAGTCCTGCGGTTTTCAGCAGCGCCACGGCGACCGAGTCCCGCTGATCCAGCAGAGCCTTCAACAGGTGAGCCGGTTCGATCTGCGGATTGCCCGCGGTCGACGCATTCATCCCGGAAGCAGATAGTGCCTCTTGGCTTTTGGTAGTGAGCTTGGTGTCCACGCGCATCCTTTCTCTCTGAGGGTGAACCCATAAACTTGAGTGTACTTAACTCAACTCTACTCTTCATATCGATATTCCGCGGTTGCTAAATATTTTTCGAGAAATTTGCGTCGCGACGCAAATAGCTTGCCTCGAGGTATCGCCGGCAGCCCAGGCACGGGCAGACGGTGCGCGGCCCACCCCCAGTTCCGGTACACGCATCGGAGCACAATGCACTCCATGATTGTTCGGCCCCAGCACCGCGGCCTGGCGCGTGCCCCGCGAAAGCAGCCTCGCACGGCAACGGGGCTGAGCCGCAGATTTTTAGCTCATGGCTCGTGGACCGATGGGCAACCGATGCGGTTCAGCCGAGGCGAGCGCGCGACTCCGCGATACTGCACCTAGCCGGTCGGCACGTCACGCCGGCGAAATCCGGCGAAGCCAAGCGCGAACAAGAGGACGGCGACCCCCGCCAGCCCGAGCATGTGCCCGAGCTCCGGTTGCTCGGTGAACGCGGCCGGCAGCCAGTAGAAGGGCGAGATTCCGTGCACCCAGTCCGGCAGGTCCTGCAGTAGCCCGCCGAACATGCCGATCACGAAAGTGTAGATTAGCAGCACCCACCCGGCGCCCGACGCCCGCGGGATCCACGCATACAGGACCGTGGCGAATCCCAGATAGCTGGCCAGGGCCACAAGGTAGGGCCACAGCACCCCGGTATAGTCAGCGAACGTCTGTTCCGCGTAGCCGACGGATGCCGCGCCTAGCCACATGGCCCAGATGCTGACCGCGGCAAGCATGCCGGTACCCAGCGCCGCGACCAGCAGTTGGGTGCCGAGCCAGCGATGCCGGGATATCGGCTTGGCCAGCGCGATTTCGGCACGGCCGGCGCCTTCCTCCACCTTGGCCCGCTGCCCCATCACGACGGCGTATGCGGCGCAACACAGCATGGCGAACATGATCATCACCCCGAGGAAGGCCGTGGTGAACTGGCTCGGATCCGCACCGAACACCGCGGCGAAGACCGGATTGCTCTCCGGGATTTCGGCGATCATGGAGGTGATGTCCGGCAGCAGGGTGCCCGAGGCGAACCACATGAGGCCCAACCCTATGGCGCTCCAGCTGAACGCGGTGCGCTGCTGGAGCCAGGCGAGGGTGGCCGGCCCGCGCAGCACCGCCCGGGCATCGGACCGGCCCGCGCGAACCGCAATCAGGCCCCCGCCGAAGTCGCGGCGTGATCCGAGGAAGGCGCCGACGAGGAGGAACATGAAGATGGCGACGAGGCACAGCGCGGCCGGCCACCACCGCACGTCGACGAAGGGCCGCATCTGCTGCGGCCAGGCGATCGGGGAAAACCACGACAACGCGCTGCCGTGCCGCTGCTGGATATCGCCCGCGGCGCGGAGCATGAAGGCAAGACCGAACGCCGCGAGGCTGATGCCCACCGCGCCCCGGCCGTGCTCGGTCACCTGCGCGGCCACCAAGGCGATCGCGCCGAACACCATGGCGCTCAGCCCGCTCCCGGCGGTCAGTGCGAACGAGTCGGCCAGAGCCAGCTCCGCCCCGCCCACGCCGGAAAGGACGAGCGCAGAGGCGAGCGCAATGACGGCGTTGACGGCGCACAGGGTGATTGCCGCCGCGACCGCGGGCGCGTGCCGCCCGACCGTCCGGGCGAGCACCAGCTCCGAGCGTCCGCTCTCCTCCTCGCCACGCGTGTGCCGCACGATGTGCAGGATGCTCATGATCGCGAGCCCCATGACCATCCAGGTGATGCCCTCGTTGGCGATGGCGACGCCCACCGTGTAGTTCTCGATGCCGTACCCGGGTCCGCCCATGGCGATGCCGCTCGGGGTCTGCATGATCAGCGCGCGCCCGGCGCGCGCCTGATCGCCCAAGGCGCCAAGCGCCACCACGAAGTACGCGTAGAAGAATACGATCGACGCCGTCCATACGCTCAGCCGCACGCGGTCCCGGCGCAGCATGAACCGCACCAGCGCTCCGGTTCCGGCCAAGGCCGATCCGCGGGCCGAACGCTCCGGCGCAGCGGCCGTTGCGGAGGCGAGGTGGGCATTCATCGCGCACCCGCGCCCTTGGCGCCCTCCGGCGATCCGCCCACCGCTGCGGTGCCAGGGTCGAGCACGTCGCCGTAGTGGCGCATGAACAGGTCCTCCAGCGACGGCGGGGTGGCGCTGAGGCTGCGCACCTCGAGCGCGGTGAGCGCCGTCAGCACGGCGCCGATCTGCGCGTTGTCGGCATCGAAGGTGACCCGGGTAGCACCGGCGAAGGCCGTGGCGGCCAGGTCATGGACCCCGGGCAGCGCGGCGAGCGCCGACGGGTCCGCGCCGACCACCGCGCTCACGCTGGTGCGCGTGAGGTGCCGCAGCTCCTCCAGCGTGCCGGACTCGACGTCCTTCCCGTTGCGGATGATCGTGACGGTGTCGCAGACCTTCTCGACCTCGGAGAGGATGTGGCTGCTGAGCAGCACGGATTTGCCCGCGGCTCCGGCCTCGCGGACGTACCCGGTGAACACGGACTCCATCAGCGGGTCCAGCCCGGAAGTCGGCTCGTCGAGCACGTACAGCTCCGCGTCGGCCAGGAAGGCCGCAACCAAAGCGACCTTCTGCCGGTTGCCTTTGGAATAGGTGCGCGTCTTCTTGCGCGGGTCCAGTTCGAAGCGCTCCAGCAGCTCGGCCTTGCGGGCTTTGAGCCGGCGCTTGTCGGCGCGGCCACCGAGCCGGGCGAGGTAGTCGATGCACTCGCCTCCGGTCAGGTTGGGCCACAGGCTGACGTCTCCGGGCACGTAGGCAATGCGCTGGTGCAGCTTGACGGCGTCGCGCCACACCTCGCCGCCGAACAGTCGGGCGGAGCCCGCGTCGGCCCGCAGCAGCCCGAGCAGAACGCGCAGGGTGGTGGATTTGCCGGCCCCATTGGGCCCCAGGAAACCACGGATCTCCCCGGGCTGCACACTCAGGCTCAGCCCGTCCAGGGCCCGCACCCTGCCGAAGGACTTGGACAGTTCGTGGATCTCGATAGCTGGTGTCGTGCTCATGGCTCACTCACTTTCACATGCCTGTCGCAGTTGTTGCTACTCAGCGCGCCCGGGCCCGGTGCCACCGGCGGCCCAGGGCGCAACGCGGACGCTGCCGGCTCCCGCTAGGGCGGGGTGGACATGTAGCTGAGGCAGTCCTCCAACGCACGACGGGAGGTGAGATAGCCCTCGGTGAACAATTCCAGCATCGGCAGGTAGCTGCTGCTCAGGTAGCCGCGGACGATCGATGCGAGGTCGGATGGGTCCGCCGGTGGCTTGAGCGTCACCTCCAGCAGCAGCGCGCCGAGCGCGGAAAGCGTGAGGTAGCGCGCCCGCGCCGCTTCGTCCCGGCTGGGCACGATCACCCCCGCGGCGACGCCCTCGCGGCTGTAGCCCACCGCGTCGTCGACCATATGGTCGATGAACTCCCGGGCCAGCGGGCCGCCGTCCTGCATGGACCGCAGAACGTACCCGAGGACCGCCGCATTCTCCTCGGCGGCCGCGAACATGTGCATGAGGCTCTGGCCCGCGGCGGCCTCGGCGACGTGCTCGCGCTTGAGCCGGCGAATCGTGGCCAGAATGTTCTCATCGCAGGCGTCGCGGAGCTTGGCCTTCGAGCCGAAGTGGTGCATCACCAGGCCGGCGCTCACCCCGGCGTCGGAGGCGATGGCCCGCACCGAGGCGCCGAAGCCCTCCACCGCGAACCGGTAGGCCGCCGCATCGCGGATCCTGGCGCGCGCGGTCAGGTCGCTGCTACCCGGCGACGACGCGGTCGACGGGCTTCCCGCAGGGTCTTGCCCACCCTTAGCTGAACGCATGTTCAAGATTCTAGTCCTGTGTTCAGCCCCGTGTACAGGTCCTGCTGGCCTTCGGCTCGCGGGGATGCCGAAGGGCCTGCGCGCGATCTTTGGCGTGGCTCGATCTGCGGATGGCGAGGCCGTGCTCAGGCAAGGCGGGCCCTATCCACGTTGCCAATCCGCCAAGGCATCGCAGGCCACGGTCTTGACCTGGCTAGCAAAACTGGCACAGTATGTCGCATGACCAATCCAGATGCCCCAATTCACTACCGCCAGGACCCAGCCGAGCTGGTGGACGTGTTCATTGGGCAGCATCGCCAGATGCTGCTTGGATATCTCGATGGGCTGACCGAGTCCGAGGCAAGGACACATTTGGTTGCCTCGAAGACCACGCTGCTCGGGTTGCTGAAGCATGCGGTGTTTGTTGAACGGGTCTGGTTTGGCGAGGCAGCCACCGGGGCCTCGCGCGCTGAACTCGGTATTCCGCAGTCCCCGGATGAATCATTTGACCTGGCACCAGGGGACACTATCGCCTCGGTAAGCCGGGCTTATCGACAAGCGGTAGCCCGCTCTCGCCAGATCCGCCAAGGCCTGGCGGATGATGCGGTGCTTTCCGGAAATCGGCGTGGTCCGCTCTCGCTCGCCTGGATACAGCTGCACCTGCTGCGCGAGCTCGCCCAACACTGCGGGCATGCGGAAATCCTTCGCGAACAGCTACTCGGCGCACGCACCGAAAGTTGCAGAAGTCTCGTGAAGGCAGCAAGGCCGACTCCCTGAATAATGGGAATCGGCCTTGATATTGCTCTTGGATTTTAGCGGCGGACGTTGCCGATGAAGTAGTCGGAAGGAACGATTTCCTTGCCCAGCGGCATCAAGGATACCGGGATCATCTTCAGGTTGGCGATGCCCAGTGGGATGCCGATAATTGATACGAACATCGGGATCGCGGTGAGCACATGGCTGATGGCAATCCAGATACCGGCGAAGATCAACCAGATGACGTTGCCCAACGTCGAAAACGCGCCGACCGGCCCGCGGTCAACGACCGTGCGCCCAAATGGCCACAGCGCGTAACCGGCAATTCTGAATGACGCGATGCCGAAAGGAATCGTGACGATCAACAGGCAGCAGATGATACCGGCTAGGACATAGCCCAACGCCAGCCAAAGTCCTCCAAAAACAAGCCAAATGATGTTCAATAAACCGCGCACTAGATCTGTCATACTTCTAGGATGCCTGTTCGAGGCGGCTATTCGCCATAGGGGAACACCCGGAACGCCCCCTAGTATTTCTCGATGCCCGCTTCGCGGGTGTGCAACGCCCTATAAATTCCAAGTTTGTGCCGGCCGGTACTCGGCTAGGATTAATAATCATGAGCGAACGTAGCGAAGAGCAGCCTGCAGTCACCGGCAAGGCGGCCAAAGACCCATCTTATTTCCGTGCCGAACCGGTCTCTTTCGTACGCAGAGGCAATCGGCTGCAAGGACGCCGCGCAGCTGCTTGGGACCGCAACGCCGATCGCTACGTGATCGAGCCGCCGCGTAAAATTGCAGATACTTCGGTGGCAGACGACTTCCGCTTGGATCCCGAGCAGGCATTCGGACGCGTCGCCCCGCTGATCGTAGAAATCGGCACGGGCTTGGGCGAATGCATCGCCAATGCCGCCAAGGATGACCCCGAGCGCAATTACCTGGCCGTCGAGGTGTACCTTCCGGGATTGGCCCAGCTGATGCTGAAGGTTGAATCATTCGAGTTGGAAAACGTTCGCGCGGTGCAGGCCAACGCGCCAGAAGTACTCGAGGTCATGCTCGAAGAGAATAGCGCCGATGAGCTCTGGATCTTCTTCTCGGACCCTTGGCACAAGCCGCGTCATCACAAGCGCCGCCTCATTACCTCCTCATTCCTGGACAAGGTCGCGCGCGTGCTGAAACCCGGCGGGACACTGCGCTTGGCCACCGACTGGTCGAACTATGCCGAGCAAATGCGCGAGGTGCTGGAAGCTCACCAGGCTTTCGAAAACCAGTACCCCGGCAACGCTGCCGGGGAGGAAAGCAACCTGACCAAGGTGCGCCGGAACGGCATGGAGGGCTTCGACCCGGAACCGGAATTTGTCGATGACCGAGGTGGCTGGGCACCACGATTTGAGCGTCGCATCCTCACCAGCTTCGAAGGCAAGGCCTTGAAGGCGGGACGTTTGGTCTTCGACTTGGCCTTCACCCGAGCCGCCAAGTAGGTCTTAGTTTCGCAGGGCCATGATTGCAATAGACTTGCAGCCATGGCCCTTAGCGCATCCCCCACCCTAGAATTCGCCGGTGTCCGGCTCGAACAGCTCGACCCGAAGCATGCGGCAGATCTCAGCGCTCTGGTGGCCCGCGACGGGCTGGACCAGGCCTGGTTCGCTAAGACCCCTTCGGCGCAAGCCATGTACTCCGAGATTGAGCGGCGGCTGGCCCTACAGGGCGAAGGCAAGATGGCCCCGTTCGCAATTCTCGATCTGCAAAGCAACAAAGCGGTGGGCGCGACGACCTACCTCAACATCGATGCGGTCAATCGTCGGGTGGAAATCGGTTCAACCTTCCTGGGACTTGCCCACCAAGGCACGGGCATCAATGCCGCCGCGAAGTACCTATTGCTTCAGCGCGCCTTCGAAGAGCTCGACTGCATCGCCGTGGCTTTCTGCACGCATTGGCATAACCGGCAGTCCCGGGAAGCTATCGCCCGGCTAGGCGCCAAGCAAGATGGGGTGCTGCGCAATCACATGTATGACGCTCGCACCGGCACCTTGCGAGATACCGTGGTTTTCTCGATTTTGCCGCACGAATGGCCCAGCGTGAAGCAGGGGCTCTTGGCGCGTTTAGCCAAGCACGACCGCATCTAGGCTCCCGCAGTCCTTAGCTGAGCAGGGATTTCGCCGCGTCTTCGCGCAGTTGCACCTTGCGAATCTTGCCGGTGACCGTAATCGGGAACTCATCGAGGATCATCACATAGGCCGGGATCTTGTAGTGCGCCAATTGCCCTTCGGCGAAGTTCTTGATGTCTTGGACCCCAAGGGGCGTTTTGCCAGCCTTCATCTTGATGCAGGCACAGATCTCTTCTCCATATTTTTCATTTGGCACGCCCACCACGGAGACATCTTCTATATCGGGATGCCCGAATAGGAACTCCTCGATCTCCCGCGGGTAGATGTTCTCTCCCCCGCGGATCACCATGTCCTTGATTCGCCCCACGATGGTGCAGCAGCCGTCCTCGCGCATCACCGCGAGGTCTCCGCTATGCAGCCAGTTCTCCGAGTCGATGGCTTCTTCGGTTTTCGCCGCGTCGTTCCAGTAGCCGAGCATCACCGAGTAACCTCGGGTGCAGTACTCGCCGGGTTGCCCGCGCTCCACCGTCTCGCCGGTTGCCGGGTCCACGATCTTGACCTCAAGGTGCGGATGCACCCTGCCGATGGTTTCCGTGCGAGCCGCCAAATCGTCATCGGCACGCGTCTGGCAGGAGACCGGACTGGTTTCGGTCATCCCATAGGCGATGGAAATCTCGGTCATGTTCATCTCCTCGAGGCAGCGGCGCATCACCTCGACAGGACATACCGAACCTGCCATGATTCCGGTACGCAAGGTGCTCAGGTCATGGGTGCCGAAGCTGGGATGATTCTGCATGGCGATAAACATGGTGGGCACCCCATAAACCCCCGTGCATTTTTCCTCGGCGATGACTCGCAAGGTGGTTTCGGCATCGAAGCTCGGGGCGGGAATCACCATGGTGGTACCGTGCGCGGTGCATCCGAGATTACCCATCACCATGCCAAAGCAGTGATAAAACGGCACCGGGATGCAGAGCCGATCTTCCGGTCCAAGCCGAATGGTCTGGGTGACGAAGAACCCGTTGTTCAAGATATTTCGATGGCTGAGCGTTGCGCCTTTCGGATATCCGGTGGTCCCCGAGGTGTATTGAATATTAATCGCTTGATCCGGGGCCGTCTGCGCCAGGCGTTGCGCGACCTGCCCCGCTTCCACGCCCTGTCCGCCGTGGATTAGTTCGGTCCAGTCCTCGGTGTCGAGGTAAACCACCCGCTCAAGGGTTGGGGTGTCCACCGCGCAGCGTTCGACCATGTCTCGATAGTTGCTTGTCTTGAAGCGGGACATGGTGATCAGCATTCGCAGGCCACTGTGATTGACCGCGTAGGAGTATTCGTGGCTGCGATATGTCGGATTGACGTTCACCAGGATCACGCCGATTTTTGCGGTGGCATATTGCGTGAGCGTCCACTCGGCGCAGTTCGGCGCCCAAATGCCCAGCCGGTCGCCTTGCTGAAGGCCCGCCGCGAGCAGACCGCGTGCGAGGTCGTTGACCGCCTGGTCTAGCTCATTCCATGACCATCTTCTTCCGCTGGCGACCTCCACGAGCGCTTCACGTTCACCGTACTTGGCGACGGTACGCTCTAAATTTGCGCCGATGGTTTCGTCGAGAAGCTGTGCACCTGTTTCGCCCTGGGCATATGATTTCATGCGCGCACCGGCAAACCGGGGGTCGCGGAAACCGAAGGTGTCGGCTGAAAGTGCGCCGTTGCTGAAAGATGTTCCTGCACGAAGCTCTCCGTTCTCAAAACAGTCCTGCTGCACTATTTTCTGGTCCGGAACGGTGCTCCGGTGTGCAACTGCGCGATTCACGAAAGGTGAGGTGGATCACGTTATTCTGAGACTAATCCGGATGCTGGCAAATGGCCAGTTGAAATCGCTGAGAGGCGCCGCCGAGGGTGCGAGAGGTACGCGGAGCGCGGGACTAGCGGCCGATGGCGCGGCGGGTGGTAAATAGGGTGACGCTTGGCTCGCGGCGTGCCGGGCGCATGCCACGGGCCATGGACACCACATCTCCGGCGGCCGTACCCGCGGCGAAGACCCGGGTTTGGCCTTGCTGGACCGCGTGCAGCTCATCGCGCAGTTCGGCCACTTGACCCTGGAGGTGGGCTACCTGGTTTTGCAGCTCGATGATGCGTTTAATGCCTTCGAGCGAAACGCCTTCCTTGCTCAGCAGCTGCACCTGGCGCAGCAGCGAAACATCACGTTGAGAGTAGCGACGCTGCTTGCCGGCTTGGCGGCTTGGAGAGACCAATCCGATGCGGTCGTATTGCCGCAGCGTCTGCGGATGCATGTCGGCTAGTTGCGCGGCGACTGAAATGACGAATACAGGTCGCAAGAACTCGTGGGCCATGAAATTCAGTCTCCTTACTTCCGCTGCTGGGGATACATCCATTGTCCACCGCGGCGTGCCCCTTTCGGGGCACGCCGCCGCGTTGCATTACATCGCTCCTGGATTAATCCTAGAGCCTGGCCTTGGCTTCAAGACCCACGCGAGGATCTTCCCCCGCGGTGGCGGCAGCGAAGTCTTCGATGGCCGCCTTCGCCTTGTCGTTCAGGTTCTGTGGAATCACCACGTCCAAGACGATCAGCATGTCACCGGTGGACTTCGAGGTCTTCACCCCACGCCCCTTCAGGCGCAAGGTACGACCCGAGTTCGAACCGGCGGGCACCTTCACGGCTACTTGTTCCCCGTCGAGAGTCGGCACGTGGATCTTGGCTCCGAGGACTGCCTCATCAAAGGTAACCGGCAGGTGCACACGAATGTTGTTCTCTTCGCGTTTGAAGAACGGGTGCTCGGTGACCTTGACCTTGACCAGCAGGTCGCCGTTGCCGGCTCCGCCAGGTTGGCCTCGTCCACGCACGCGCACCGACTGGCCATCCTTGATTCCTGCCGGAACACGCACGTCAATGACTTCACCGCTCTGCTCACGCAATCCGATGGTGGTGCCCTTGATGGAACCAGCGAAGGAGATGGTGGTGCTGGCCGTCCGGTCAGCTCCCTTGCGCGGCGGGGCGCTTTGGCCGAATCCGCCGCCGAATCCAGCCCCGCCGCCGAAGAGATCGGAGAAGTCGGGCTGTCCGCCGCGGCCGCGCGGGCCTCCCCCACCGCCGAAGAGGTTGGAGAAGACGTCGTCGAATCCCGCCTGGCCGCCCGGGGCGCCGCCAGCTCCGCCGGCGCTGAACCGGGCGCCTCCACCCATGGCGCGGATGGCGTCGTATTGTTCGCGCTCTTCCTTATCGGAAAGCACCGAGTTGGCCTCGGAGATGTCCTTGAATTTCCGCTCGGCGTCCGCATCGCCCTGGTTGGTATCCGGGTGGTACTTACGCGCTTGCTTGCGGTACGCCTTCTTGATGTCCGCCTCGTTGGCGTCCTTGGAGACGCCCAGAATGGCGTAGAAGTCTTTGTCGATCCAGTCCTGACTTGCCATCAGGGCCCCCTTTCTTTCGACTAGCGATTCGAAACTGCCCACTGACGAATTCTCGGCAGTGGGCAGTTTCGCTATCTAGATGTGCGGCTATTCGCCGGTGGCGACCAGCACCTGCGCGGCGCGCAGAGTGTAGGTGCCCTTGCGGTAACCGGCTCGCAATACCTGTCCCACATGGTCCGCCGGAATTTCGGGGACCGGCTGGCGCAGCAAAGCTTCGTGGACGTTAGGGTCGAATTCGACCCCAGCCTCGTCGATTCGCTCCAGGCCGTGCGATGCCAAAACCGTGTCCAGCTTGTTGGCGATGGCCGCAAACGGTCCATCGGCCAGGTCGCCGTGAGCACGAGCGGCATCGATGTCATCGAGTACCGGCAGCAAGGTGGAGAGCACCGACTGGACGGCGCTGTCGCGCACTGCCACCCGGTCGCGCTCGACGCGCTTGCGGTAGTTGACATACTCGGCCTGCAGGCGGAGCAGGTCGTTGCGCAACTCGTTTTCCTTCTCGGTGACCTCAGCCTGCGCCTCTTCGACGCCGGCGGCCGCCTCGTTCAGGATCGCCTCGGCCTGACCCAAAGCGTCTGCAGTCTGCTGCTCATTGGCGGCATCCTGCTCGTTCTCCGGCTCCTGGCCGGAGTTGGCGTTCTGGTCCTGTGCCTCGGACATATTCCCGTCTCTCCCTTACTTCTTGACGTTCTCGTCGTCTTCGTCGATTACCTCGGCGTCGACGATGTCTTCATCAGCATTCGAAGCCTGCTCACCCTCGGGAGCTTCGGCGCCTTCGGTCGGGGCATTGGCGTAGATTGCCTCGCCCAGCTTGGTCTGCGAAGCCTGCAGCTTCTCAAACGCGGCCTTGACCTCGTCGTCGTTGTCCTGCTTCTCCAGGGTTTCCTTCAGCGCGTCGACGTCGGCCTGAACCTCGGTCTTGACCTCTTCCGGAAGCTTGTCCTCGTTGTCCTTGATGAGCTTGTCAACCGAGTAGGCTGCCTGTTCGGCGGCGTTACGGGTCTCGGCTGCCTCGCGGCGGGCCTTGTCCTCTTCGGCGTGGGCTTCAGCTTCCTGCACCATGCGCTCGATGTCTTCCTTCGACAGCGAGGAGCCGCCGGTGATGGTCATCGACTGCTCGGTGCCGGTGCCCTTGTCCTTGGCGGAGACGTGCACGATGCCGTTGGCGTCGATGTCGAAGGTGACCTCGACCTGCGGGATGCCGCGCGGCGCCGGGGCGATGCCGGTCAGTTCGAAGGTGCCCAGCGGCTTGTTGTCGCGGGTGAACTCGCGCTCGCCCTGGAAGACCTGGATGGACACCGAAGGCTGGTTGTCCTCAGCGGTGGTGAAGGTCTCCGAACGCTTGGTTGGGATCGCGGTGTTGCGCTCGATCAACTTGGTCATCACGCCGCCCTTGGTTTCAATACCCAGGGACAGTGGGGTGACGTCGATGAGCAGCACGTCCTTGCGCTCGCCCTTCAGCACGCCTGCCTGCAAGGCTGCGCCCACGGCGACAACCTCATCAGGGTTGACGCCCTTGTTGGCTTCCTTGCCGGCCATGTCCTTGACCAGATCGGCAACGGCTGGCATACGGGTCGAACCGCCAACGAGGATCACGTGTGCGATCTCCGAAACCTTCACGCCGGCTTCGGCGATCACGTCGTGGAATGGCTTCTTGGTGCGATCGAGCAGATCCTTGGTCAGGTCCTGGAACTTGGCACGCGAAAGGTGCTCGTCCAGGTGCACCGGACCCTCTGGGGTGACCGAGAGGTACTGCAACGAGATGTTGGTGCTGGTGGCCGAGGAGAGTTCCTTCTTGGCCTGCTCGGCAGCTTCCTTCAGACGCTGCAGCGCGATCTTGTCCTTGGACAGGTCTGCGCCCTTCTGCTTGGCCTGAGCCAGCAGCCAGTCAACGATGCGCTGATCCCAGTCGTCGCCGCCGAGGCGGTTATCGCCAGCGGTGGAGCGGACCTGGATGGTGGAGAAGCCGTCTTCGTCCTTGCCAACTTCGAGCAGGGAAACGTCGAAGGTACCGCCACCGAGGTCGAAGACCAGGATGAGTTCGTCTTCTTTGCCCTTTTCCAGGCCGTAGGCCAGCGCCGCGGCGGTTGGCTCGTTGACGATGCGCAGCACGTTCATGCCCGCGATTTCGCCGGCTTCCTTGGTGGACTGGCGCTCGGCATCGTTGAAGTATGCAGGAACCGTGATGACCGCGTCGGTGACCTTTTCGCCCAAGTACGACTCGGCGTCGTTCTTCAGCTTCATCAGGGTGCGCGCGGAGATTTCCTGAGCGGTGTACTTCTTCTCGTCTACGTCGATGGACCAGTCGGTACCCATGTGACGCTTGACCGAAGCGATGGTGCGGTCGATGTTGTTCACTGCCTGGCGCTTGGCGATATCGCCGACCAGAACTTCGCCGCTCTTCGAGAAAGCAACGATCGACGGGGTAGTGCGGTTGCCTTCCGCGTTTGCGATAACGGTTGGCTCACCACCTTCGAGCACGGAAACTACGGAGTTGGTGGTTCCTAGGTCGATACCTACGGCACGCGACATAATGGCTCTCCTTTGCCTTGGTTGAAAGTACTAACGCTGAGGATTTTTATCCTGATTGAGCGTTCTGGACTCAAGTTTACTCAGCCGCTTTCGACTGTCAAATTAACTTGAGCCAACCTCACTCAACTTTGCGTTCTGTCTTCTTCAACGAACAAAGGGCAAGAATGATTCCCATGCCGAAAAATAATTTTCAGACACAGGACACCCAAGGCATTCAAGGACAATCCACCCTGCCCTCCCGGCGCCTCAACCTACCGAAAAAACGGTCCTTCCGGGAGCTGGATCGCCGCACCCAGGTTGCTGTCATCCTCGCTGGAATTATCGAGCTGACTTTGATGTTTGCAGCCTTGCGCGATCTTCGTCGACGCCCCGTTCAGCTGGCGAGAGGGCCAAAACCACTGTGGGCCGTGGTCAGTTGCCTCAACGTACTAGGAAGCATTTCCTACTTTGTTTTTGGGCGTCGCAAAGACCCTCAAAACTGATTTACAGACACAATGGAACAACCCGCTCTCGTGATGACGAGAGCGGGTTGTTCGCTGTCAGCGTGGACGCTTTGGCAATGAAAAACTCGATTGCCACACTGGCTAGATCAGTTCATCTACCAACAATGGTCCTGCGAATAATCCCTACAGATGGTCCAGTAGGAATGCTCCGTTCTACTACTTAGCCGAGCCCTGAGGTTCCACTAGGACTGCCGCGGTGCGCGCCGGAATAGTCAGCTCACCGGTGGCACTGTCGAACGAAGTTGACTTCACCCGGTCATCACTGCCTTTCACAAGAGACTTGGCAAGCGAGTAGTCGTGACCTACCAGCTCCTCAAGCTTTTGCGTGCTCTCCTTCGGCGAGGCATTGAAGAGGACTAAGGCACCGTCATGCTTGCGATCGACATCCTTACCCACCGTGTCGTCAATGCGCATCACGATAATTCCCGGTTCAGCCTCAGACCCACCCAGCGGGAAGCTCACCTTTTGCCCAATGAGATCAGCTGAGCCCAATCGCAAGAGTCCAACTTCCTTGCGGGTCTGCAGCAAGTCCAAGGCTGCCCCTTCAGCATCAGCCATGGCCTTGGCATCCGGCTTGAGCGCAGGGTCTTCTAATAGTGGAGCCATCAGATCCCACTTCTCCCCGTTATCTGCCTCGGGCGGAAGACCCGAGCCAAAAGTATTTTCCACTCCGGAGAAGTCGATGCGGTTGAACCAGTCCCCCGAGTTATAGGAATTTCGGTCCAAAGACTTTGAACGCAATAACTCGGTTCCGGCATGCCAGAACGGAACAGCTTGTGAATACATCACGGTTGCTTGCGAGAGAGTATTCATCCGCACCCGATCCTCCATGGAAGTATCTCGTGGCAACTTGAGCACAGTGAGGTCGTAGAGCGTTTCATTATCGTGCGCGTCAACATAGTTGATCACTTCTCCCGGCTGCGAAGCATAGCCTGCTTTCGCTCCGCGGTAATCCAATTCATCACCACGGTGCACACTGCCATCCGAAGCGAGGAATTCGAAGTCTGCGAGATTGCCAGCCAAGCCGAGCTTCACTAGGTCGGTTTCGTGGCCGAGATCTTTCAACGCTTCCTCGGTGCTCCCATTGACCTTATTACCGTTGGGATCCGTTCCCAAGCCAGTACCAAAGCCCTGACGGAATGTTGAGGATGAATCAACAGGACTGCCACCATGAACGGCATCGCGCAGTCGGTCGTTAAAGGTCCCGATGCCGGTACCGTTCATTTGCCCCTGAGTCGCTTGATAGAAGCGAGCATTGTCCGCCACCTCACCAAAGTTCCATCCTTCGCCATAGAGGTAAATGGACTTGCCGTCCACTCCGTCACGTCCCGGCTTCAGTTCATCTAATGCACTGCGTACGGCTTCCATGGTTTCTCGTGAGTGGTGGCCCATGAGGTCAAAACGGAATCCATCAACCTTATAGTCCTTGGCCCACACCACCAGGGCATCAACCATCAGTTTCTGCGCCGCAGCGTGTTCCGTGGCCAGGTTCTGACAGCAGGACGAGGTTTCCACTTTCCCGGTGGCATCAAGTCGGTGGTAGTAGCCAGGCACGATCTTATCCAGCACACTGCGATCGGCTTGACCCGAGGCTGCGGTGTGGTTGAACACCTGATCAAGCACTACTTCTAGCCCCATGCTGTGCAAGGATCCAACCATCGAGCGGAATTCTTCGACACGGTTCGCTCCTTCAGGGTTCGTGGCGTACGAACCTTCCGGAGCCATGAAATGGAAGGGGTCGTACCCCCAGTTGAATCCGTCTTCATCACCGTGGGCAGTAACGCACTCTTGTTGTTTGCTGGAAGCTGCCGGCAACGACTTCAGATCACAGTCCGTCTCAACACGTTGTGACTGTTCCTCCTCAATGGTGGCGATATCAAAACTTGGCAGCAGGTGAACGGTAGTCAGGCCAGCCTCGGAAAGCTGTTTGAGCTGTTTACTCCCGGCCCCATTTGCTCCAAACGCTCCGTAGCGGCCCCGCTGATTCTCGGGCACCGAAGCATCTGAAATCGAGAAGTCACGGATCTGCAGTTCATAGATGCTGCGGTCCACGTCCTTTTCGACGTTTTTGGCTTTGGCCTTACGCCACTGTTTTGGCTGGTGGTGAGGGTCTTCCAAGCTCACCGCGACCGAGTGGGTGGAATTAGTGGTCAACGCAACCGAATATGGATCGGTAACAATATTCGTTTCGATCTTGCCCGTTTCAGGGACAAAGACCTGAACTTCCCACCGGTACTTCGCCTCAGCCATCTGAGGTTTACCCTTTACTGTCCACACACCGCTGTCCTTCGAATAGCTAGCAGCGTATCGTGCAGTCTTCTCCTTCTTGTCAGTAATCAGCAGTGTTGTTTTTTGGGCCGTGGGTGCCCAGAGCCTAAAGGTAGGGCGTTTTCCGGTGAAGCTCACGCCGAGTTCTACATCGTCAAGCGCCTTGGCATAGAGATCATCAATGACACCAGCACTCTGAACTCCGGTGAAGGCGGTGAGTTTCTTGGTATCCCCTTCGCCATCAAATCGTGCCAATGCCAGTTGTGAACGCAATGCAGAGGCTACGTCTTCGCGATCTAGCTCAACACGCAAGGCACGGTAGTCGGCAAGGTGTGGGAACTTCTTGCGTTGTTCGGCACTCAACCCACCAATAATTTCTTTGAGCTCGATTGGCTTCGCACCGGAGATCTCTTCTCCCTCCAATTTCAAGCTGGCGTCCTTTGAAGCGTAGAGGGCATAGTTTTCACCAGTGCCTAGATCACGAGGAATCGCTAGGGTGTCAGCGGAAATCCACTGCGCTTTCATTTGACCAACGCCGGCGACTGTTTGGGTGTCAGAACCAATCTGCAACAGGTGAGTCTTCGAGTCGTAGCTGAAGCTCACTGGCTTTCCTTCGGTTACCGAAAGACTGTAGTTAGCACCTCCGGCGGCACCGTCAACGCCATAATTTTCGTCCCACCCGAAGTTGTGTGACACCTTAAATTCGTAGGTACCAGCCGGGATCTTCTCCGTAGTGAATTCGTAGGTACCGTCAGCATCAGCGTCCGCCATTAAAGTAGCGAGACAGGTTGGATCCCAGTCGGATTTACAGCCCAATTCGTCTTGAAAACTTCCCGGTAAGGTGATCATCGGACCCTGTTGATCGCTTTGTGCGATGTTGTTGCGGGGATCGAAGAAGAACTTGACGGTCCCACCTTCGTGAGAATATTTAAGGTTGTCACCACCGGCAATACCACCAGCGCCGTAGTTCAGATCCCATGATCCGTTGATGGCTACCTTGTATTCATAGTCCCCTGCTGGGACATCGAATTCACCAGAATAGACCCCGCCAGGCTGTTCAGTGAGTTTGGCTGCCTCGCAGGCCGGATCCCAGTCGGTGACACAACCCATTTCGGTGTTATGGCTTCCCGGCACGGTGACCATGGAGATATCCGATTCAGCCGGTTTTTCCTTCGCAAACCCGGAAACGTCGTTGCCCACGGCAGCATAGGTGGAAGCGGCGCTGTGTTCTCCTGCGGCATTGGTACTCACGGCACGATATTCCACCAAGGTGCCTTGTGGTAGCGATGAAACGTCGTGGAAGACTCGTGGGGTGTGGTCTTCTGCCACGCCCAGTAGGTGCCACTTCTCGGTGCCCACTTCACGCCACGACATGCTTGTTTCAGCCCACGCCTGTTCGCCTAAATCCACGGATACGGGTGTTACGCCGCTGAGCCCGGCCCCAGATTTTGGAGCGGAAATCTCAGGTGTGAAGGCAGCACTATCTACGTTCTTGTCAGCTTTATAAACCACTGCAGATAGCGCTGGCACCGTCACGTTGAGTTTCCCGTCCGCAGCACTGCTGAGTTTGTCTTCGGCGCCATAGAGCGCTGAGTAGGTTGCGTCGGAGGTCAGAGTCGACAACTCAACATCAGCGGATTCTTCCGAGTTGTTCAGGGCCACCAGGTATTCGGTTTTCTCGTCACGGTCCACACGCGAGAATGCATAGACTCCCTTGGAATCTTGGGCGTATAGCTCTACTTGTGCCCCGCCCTTCAGCGCTTTGTTTGATTCGCGAAGTTTAGAGAGGGCCGCGATGTGCTGGTACATCGGAGAATCACTGTCATAACGATCTTGGGTTCCGAGCTTTTCTCCGGTAATCAATTCTTGGTTCTGATAGTCCGAGACTTGAGAAGCGAACAGTGATTGGCGAGAATCCTTGTCTCCACCGGTGCCTGCAAATCCTTGTTCGTCACCGTAGTAAACCACCGGCTGGCCACGGGTCAGGAACATCAGTTCATGGGCCAGTTCATCACGTTTGAGTTTCTGATTGCTGTTGTTCAGGAAGTACCCAATGCGCCCCATATCGTGATTGCCAAGGAAAGTTGGTAGAGCATCAGCTGAGGTGTTTGCCGTGGTGTAGTAGTCATCCGCCGAGAACAGCGTGCTTAGCGTTTTGGCTGAATTTCCTCCCGCGAAACCGGCAGCAGCAGATTGGAACGTGAAATCAAGGACGGAATTCATTTCCGTCTTACGCACGTAGGGCGAAAGCTTCTTTGCATCGGCATCATAAACTTCGCCAAACATGAAGAAGTCGTCTTTACCCTGGGCTCGTGCATAGTCCTGAACTTGTTTGGTCCATTGTTCCCAGAATTCAAAATTCACATGTTTTGCGGTGTCGATGCGGAAGCCATCAATTCCGAAGTCCACCCAGTTCTTGTAGACCTCTGCGAAACCGTTGACTACCTTAGGATTTTCGGTCATGAGGTCATCAAGCCCCTGAAAATCGCCATAGGTGACCGACTCACCTTCCCAGGTTGAGTCCCCGCGGTTGTGATAGAGCGTTGGATCATTGAGCCAGTCGGGGACCTTCTTGACTTGGTCAGAAACAACCGGGGTATAAGGGAAGGAACTGGAAGCGTCTAGCTCTGGGAAGGTATCACTGCCTGCGTAGTCCGCCGGGTCAAAGGCTTGACCCTGAGCATCCTTATAGGGAAGGGAAGACTGCTCAACGTAGGAATACTTCTTTTCCTTATTGTCGATGAGATCCGCGGTATGGTTCACGATGATGTCGAAATACACCTTGATGCCACGCTTGTGGGCGTCATCAATCAGTTCGGAGAGTTCTTCATTGGTGCCTAGATGTGGGTCGATCTGAGTGAAATCGGTGACCCAATAGCCGTGATATCCGGCGCTGGCATCATCACCACTACCCTGAACCGGCATGTTCTTAAAACTGGGCGTGAGCCAGATGGCGCTGGTGCCAAGGCCCTGAATGTAGTCGAGCTTGGAGTGTAAGCCTGCGATATCACCGCCTTCATAGAATCCTTTGTCCGTCGGATCAAACCCGGTGGTTAGTCGATCACCTTCCAAACCGCCGGCGTCGTTAGCCGTTGAGCCATTGGCAAAGCGGTCTGTCAAGACGAAATAGAATTGCTCACCAGAACCGGCTTGCCTGACCGGCGCAGCGACCAATTCGGCATCAGTATCTGAATATTCTCCGCGAAGGTCCAGTGGCACAACTTGTGTCAGCCCAGTGGCCGTATCAAAGGTGAAGCGCAATCGGCTATCCGCACTCAGGGCTAGGGGAATGTTCTCTTCTCCCCCATCCAGTCCATAAGACGTGTCAAAGCTTTTGTTCAACGCTACTTTGTATTCATAGTTCCCCGCCGGAACTTCCACTTCCAGGCTGTATTGCC
Source organism: Arthrobacter sp. MYb221 (assembly GCF_002979835.1). Taxonomy (NCBI): domain Bacteria; kingdom Bacillati; phylum Actinomycetota; class Actinomycetes; order Micrococcales; family Micrococcaceae; genus Arthrobacter; species Arthrobacter sp. MYb221. Next base: position 146,781 of record NZ_PCPW01000007.1, read on the forward strand.
CTTCCTGGTCCGTGGATTGCAGGCTGGTAGCTTCACAGTCAGCCATCCAGTCAGCGGAACATCCCAACAACGACTGAAAAGAACCGGCCAGAGTCACAGAAGTTTCATCTGCCACGGCGGGAATATTAGCCAGGGGTGCCATGGGTGCGAGCGCCAGCATCGGGGTTGCGGCCAAGGCGGTGACCCAACGACGCCAACTACGTTTATGAAGGTATGGTGGCAGTGGCTGACTGCGCACGGAGGAAGCAGCGCTTTTGCTGTTCACGAAATGCTCCATTGAGTTCGAAGGTGCGAGCGGCAAGCCATAAGAGCTGACTCGCCAGTGATTCAGCCCACACTACTGAGCGAATTCCATCAAGTGCAAGCGTTTCCAACATTTACACTCGGATGCAGGGAAAACATCAAACTTTTCAGTATTTTTCCAACTTTTTACATAGGAAACGTTTGCACAATGCGGCACAAAAGTCTCCAATTCCCATTGTCCGGTCAGGTCGGCAACCCCACTACAAAAAGAACCTCCAGACAGCTTTTGGCTGTCTGGAGGTTCTTTTTCGTACTAGTTCTTACCGTCCGCCGGTAGCAGGGCTTGATGCACGACGTGGTCCACGTGAGCGACCACCTGCGGCACCTGCAGCATTGCGGCCTCCGGATCGTGCTGAGCGTGAGGAGTTCGACGGACGCTCGCCATTCGCTCCACGAGCCGAACGGCTTGGACGCTCAGCATTAGCGCCGCGTGATTCGCGTGCTGGACGCTCCGACTGGTTCGATGCACCGGAACGATCTGAACGGCGACGGTCTCCGCCGCGGCCCTGTGCCTCACCGGCAGGCTTGCCGCCGCGTGCATTGCGTGCGCCACCGCGTCCGCCACGGGCGTTCGAGGATTCGCCGGCAGGCTTCTTCTTCGCTGGGTTGCGGGTCTGCTGTGCTGGAGCAACATAAGGAACGAGTTCGGCAACTTCGCTGACGACCTTAGCCACAACTGGCGAGTTCAGGTTGACCTTTTCGAAAGGTACCTTCAGCCCGGCCTGCTTCAGCAAAGTCGAAACGTCGCCCTGCTGATCAGGGGTGCAGATGGTCACTACGGTTCCATCCGAACCTGCACGTGCGGTACGGCCCGAGCGGTGGGTGTAGGCCTTGTGTTCTGCCGGTGGGTCCACGTGCACAACGAGCTCCACACCATCAACGTGTACGCCACGGGCGGCCACGTCGGTGGCTACCAGTACCTTCGCCTCACCCGAGGAGAAGGCTGCGAGGTTGCGATCACGAGCGTTCTGCGACAGGTTGCCGTGCAAATCAACTGCCGGGACTCCAGCCTTTGAAAGGACAACTGCCATCTTCTTGGCGTGGTGCTTGGTGCGCATGAACATGATGCGGCGTCCGGTGCCCTGAGCCAGAATACGGATCAGTTCCTTTTTGTCGTCAGCCGGGATCACGAAGACGTGGTGTTCCATGGTGTTCACCGCGGCTTCCGGGGCATCAACCGAGTGGATGGTTGGATTGCTCAGGTAGCGCTTGACGACCTTGTCCACGCCATTGTCCAAGGTGGCGGAGAACAGCATGTGCTGGATTCCTGTTGGCATGCGGTCCATGATGCGGCGCACTACCGGCAAGAAGCCCATGTCGGCCATGTGGTCGGCCTCGTCCAGAACCGAAATTTCCAGCTGGGACAGGTCAACGACCTTCTGCTTGATCAAATCGTCAAGGCGGCCGGGGCAGGCAATGACAATGTCAACGCCCTCGTTCATGGCCTTCTCCTGGCGGCTCTGAGCCACGCCGCCGTAGATCACGGTGGTGCGCAGTCCGGAGGCTGCCGCCAGTGGGTCCACTGCCTTGGCAATCTGGGTGGCCAATTCGCGGGTTGGAGCCATGATCAATGCTCGTGGGAAGCGAGCCTTGCGACGCTGTGGTCGCTGCGCCAAGCGCGCTACCAATGGGATCGAGAAGGCAAGGGTCTTGCCGGAACCGGTCTGTCCACGGCCCAGGACGTCGCCGCCTGCAAGTGTGGTGGGAAGGGTCGCTTCCTGAATGGGGAAGGCCGATTCGATGCCTAGCTTCGCCAAGACATTCGATAGGTTTTCGGGCACGCCAAGGGCGCTAAAAGTTGTAGTCACGCTCAAACTTTCTCTCTGATTCGCACGCCGGTTTCGACGTTTGGTTTCGCCGAGCCAGGAGGAAGTCCACCACAAGCAAAAGCCATAATCGGGCCGATAACTTGGGGAGAGGAAAGGCGCATTGCGGCGCAGATCATCAGCGGGAAATCTAAACTGTCGACGAATGCGCACCGAGCTTTCCGGGAGAATCACCAAATCACTTACTGGTGCGCACAACCCCCAGTCTACAGGCCATTGACGGACCCAGACAGTGCCTGAGTCCGTCAAATGCCCGCAAATCAAGAGATCTCAGACACGTCGGGGGTTATTCGGCCTTCTTCGCGAGCTTCGAGGGCCACCAGACTTTCGGCCCGATTTCCTCCACTAGCGCCGGCACCAGCAGGCTTCGAACGATGAAGGTATCAAGCAGAACCCCGAAGGCCACGATGAATCCCAGCTGGGCGAGGAACATGATCGGCACGACACCCAAGGCCGCAAAAGTCGCTGCCAGAACTACACCCGCCGAGGTGATCACCCCGCCGGTTACCTTCAGCCCCCGGCGCATGCCCTCGCGGGTTCCATACTTCAAGGTTTCCTCACGCACCCGGGTCATCAGGAAGATGTTGTAGTCCACGCCGAGGGCCACCAGGAATACGAAACCGAACAGGGGCACCGCCGGGTCTGCGCCGGAGAAGTTGAAGATGCCGTTGAACACCAAGGCGCTCACGCCCATTGCGGTTCCGTAGGAGATGACCGTGGTGACGATCAACAGCACCGGCGCGAGCACCGAACGCAGCAACAGCATCAGAATGATCAGGATCGCTATGAGTGTCAGCGGAATGATCTTGGCCAAATCCGCCAGAGCGGTATCGGCCGTGTCGAGCTGCGTCGCGGTGGTTCCGCCGATCAGCGCCTCGGCGTCCACCGCATGAACCGCCGCGCGGAGTGCGCCAATGGTTTCCTTGGCTTCATCCGAGTCCGCGGCGTCGCTCAATGTGATGGAGATCAGGCTGCGTCCCTCGATCACTTGCGGGTCGGCACCGCGTGCGGCCATGGCTGGCCCGCCGTCTTCTGCCTGCAAGTAAGCGGAGTCCACTCCGGTGACATCCAGTACATCTTCGAGGATGATGGCCGCATCGGCTTCGCTCACCACCGCGATGGCTGGTGAGCCGGATCCCGCAGGGAAGTGCTCACCGAGGGCGGCCTGCCCGTCCCGTGATTCCGAACCGCCAATGACCAGCTCGCTTTGCGGAACGCCATGCGCCTTGAGCTGGGTTACCCCCAGCGCACCCGCGGCAAGAACCAACAACGTGAGGATCCAGATGGGACGCGGATGGGCAGCGACGAAGTTCGCGATGCGCCCCCACAGCCCTTCTTTCACCACGGCATGCTCACCGTGCTGTGCGGCTTTCGGCGGGAATGGCCAATAGGCGGCCCGGCCGAGCAGGCCAAGCACTGCGGGCAGGAAGGTCAGAGCGGCAATGATGGAGAAGATGATGCCGCTGGCCCCAATCGGCCCCAGCGCCTTGTTCGAGTTCAGATCGGAGAACAGCAGGCAGAGCAGGCCGACCGTCACGGTGCCGCCGGAGGCGACAATCGGCTCCAAGGAGCTGCGCCAGGCCTTGGCGACGGCTTGGCGCTTGTCCTTGCCTTCCGCCAGAGCTTCCTTGTGCCGCGCCACGAAGAGCAACGAGTAATCCGTCGCCGCACCGATCACCAGAATCGACAGGATTCCTTGCGACTGCCCGTCGAGGCTGATCCACTGCGCATCGGCCATGTAGTAAACAGTGAGGATCGCCGCGCAAAGCGCCACCACCGAGGTGAGCAATACTGCAAATGGCAGCAGCACCGATCGATAGACCAGCAGCAGGATGACGAGCACGGCCACGAGGGCTACGCCCAGAAGCACCCCGTCAATTCCGCCGAAGGCTTCGGTGAGGTCGGCGCTGAACCCGGCGGGGCCGGTGACATAACCCGTGGTGCCATCGGGGATGATCTGCGCCAGCTTCGCCCGAAGGTCTTCGACTCCAACATTCGCTTTCACCTCTGCGCTCACCGGCACCAGCAGTTCAACGGCTTGCCCGTCTTCCGAAACGAAGGGGCCGGTAACCTGCCCGTCAAGATAGGCGAAGTCCGCGAGCTGCGCGGCCAGGTCCTCCCCGGCACTGGCCGGGAGGTCGGTTTCGCTCGTGACCAGAACCACCGCCGGAATCGCATCCGAGGTGCGGAACTTGTTCTGCCATTCAAGGGCTCGGGTCGCCTCTGCGGTTGCCGGCAGGAAGGCAACCTGGTCATTCGTCTGGACTTCGGAGAGCTTGCCGAAAGTTGGCCCGCCCACCCCTGCAATCGCCAACCAAAGCAAGATCACCAGGGAATACACCCCCAAGCGGACTCCCACGGCTTTCTTTTTCGAAGGCAACTCTGGCTTTCTCAGATGCGGCACGATTTGTTCCTTTTCGCAATGACACGGTTCTGCCAAGAATGTCGGGCAAGCTCAGCCTAGCAGAAAGTAGTTCCATCATGGAATGATTAAATGAACTATACAATCAAAGTCATGTCTACGACTACAAACCATCAGCTTGTGGCGCTATTAAGAGAATTCGGCCTTGCATCCGATCGATATGTTGAGTCGACCGGATCGATCCACGGCACGCACCGCACGGATATGAACGCGCTTTCGATCATCATGAAGCATCAGCTGCGCGGCGCCCTTCCCTCCCCGCGGGATCTAAGCCGGGACCTGCAGCTAAGCTCGCCGGCAACGACGGCGATGCTCGATCGGCTGGAAAAGATCGGCTATATCGAACGGCAGCGAACCGACAAGGACCGCCGGGTCGTGCGCATCGCGATGACCGACAAAGCACGCCGCGCAGGGAAGGAGATGTTTCTGCCGCTGGGCAAGAACATACTCGAAATCGTCGCCGACTACGATTCCGAGCAAATCTCGCTCATTACCGATTTCATGAGCCGAGTCGTAGCCGGGGTCGACGCCGCCAGAGCTGAAGTCGTGTCACGTCACGAAGCCAAATCCGCTCCGGGGGCCGAAACACACTAAGCTGATCCAGTGACTCTTGCACTTTGGATCTCCCTGCTCGGAGCGAGCATCGTCATCAGCTTCACCCCGGGCGCTGGCGCAATCAATACGATGACCAACGCGATGAGGCTTGGCTTCCGCTCATCCATCTGGGGAATCCTCGGCCAGCAGATCGCGTTGCTCATGCACGTGATCATCGTTGCCGCTGGAGTCGGGCTGCTGGTTGCCGGATCACCGGCGATCTTCGCCGCGGTGCGCTATGCCGGCGCGGCCTATCTGGTGTATTTGGGCATCCGCATGATTCTTTCCAAACCGGATGTCGCCTCGGACGGAACCACTCAAGGCGGTGCGGTGGGCCGCTGGGCGATGGTTCGGCGCGGAATCCTGGTGAATCTGCTGAACCCCAAAGCCATCGTGTTCTTCCTGGCGTTCACACCGCAGTTCATTCGTCCGGACCAGCCGCTGATCGTGCAGTATGCCATCTACATCGGCACGATCATTTGCGTGGATATCTTGGTGATGTGGTTCTTCTTCGCCGCCACGGCACGCACCTTTCAACGATTCACCGCCACCACGCGCGGAGCGAAGATCCTTAATCTGGTCTTTGGCACGCTCTTCATTTTCGTGGCCGCACTGCTGCTTTTCCTGCATTAGTCACCGCGCAGCACCACGGCACCGAAGCGCGTAGCAAAATCGTTGCCTTTTTGTTCTCATAAATAGGGCGCGTAGCTCTCGAAGGTTAGCCCCACTTGTGCCTAGACTAATGACATGTTCCGGATAATGATCGTGTGCACGGGAAACATCTGCCGTTCGCCTATGGCCGAGTACATGCTCAAAAATGCGTTGGGCGACGCGGGGGTCTCCGAGGTCGAGCTCTCTTCCAGGGCGACCACCGACGGGGAAGTTGGCCATCCCATCGACCCGCGGGCGGCAAACACCCTGCGCGAGCACGGTCTTGATGCCACCGAGCATGTGGCGCAACAGGTCACCGTCGAAGAACTGGCGCATATGGACCTGGTATTGGCAATGGACACCGATCACTTCGAATTCCTTGTGCCGGACCTAGCCGAGATCGACCAAGCCGATCGACCGCTGCTTCGCATGTTCCGGTCTTTCGATCCGGCAATTGCCAACGAGCCCCATGACAGCCAGGGCGTTTACGACCCTTGGTATGGCGACGCCGGGGATTTCAGGGAAACTTGGAAGATGATCGCTGCCAGCCTGCCCGCCCTCGTCGATTATGTGCGGAGTAATATCGCCTCCCGTGGAAACCGCTAGACCATATATTATTGCCCTCGACGGTCGTTCCGGCGCGGGTAAAACACAATTCGCGGCCGCCCTAGCCACCACCCTGGGGGCCAGCGCAAGCGCAGATATCTTGCACCTCGAAGACCTGTATCCCGGATGGGATGGGCTCGGACGCGCCCGGAAGCTCTACGCTGAGCTCCTTCCCGACCTGGCTCAAGGCCACGAAGTGGCTTGGCAAGCCTGGGACTGGGAAACGAACCAATATGGGGCGCCACGAACCTTTGCCCCCGGCCCGGTGCTCATCATCGAAGGCGTTGGCGCCGCTGGAACCGCTGCACGCGACTACGTGGATGTGAGCATCTGGCTGGACGCGCCCGTGACCCTGCGCCGCGAGCGGGCGTTGGCGCGAGACGGCGAAACCTACCGCCCGTACTGGCAGCAGTGGGCTGCCCAAGAGACGGCCTATCTCCACGCAGAGGCCCCGCAAGAACACGCCACCATCGTGCTGAATGCGGCAACGGAGCAAACCCCGAGCCAACAGCTACGCGCGGCGCATCGATTCCTCCCGGCCGCGCTGCAACGCCTGCTCCCCCACGATGAACCGGCGCCGGCCCCAGCGCTGCAGGCGACCTTCGCGGCGCCGGCAGATGTAGCGGCCCTGTTTGAGGCCGTAGCCTCCGCCCTGCCGAGGGCCGCACTGCTGGAATCCACGAGCCACAAACTTACCGATCCGTTGGATCGCAATAGGTACTCGGTGCTCGCCTTGGCGCTGGATCCCGCCGCCGCAGTCCTTTCGAGCGTAGCGAATCGAACCGTAGTCCATGCCGGCTCGGCCACCGTGCAGCAAGGCGGGGAGTTCTTCACCGCCCTGCACCGTTTGTGGCCCCCGCATTCGGCGCTGGCCCAGGAGTATCCGCTGCCGCAATGGGTGGGCTATCTGGGCTATGAATTGAGCCGCGAGCTCGGCGCACGAGATCGCAGCGTCCTGTTGGCCGATGGCAGCACTCGGCCCGACGCGCAGTTCTTCTGCCCCGATGCCCTCTTTGTCGTCGACCACCGGCTGGATCGCCTGATGCTCCACTGCGCCGCCGACCGCGTAGCCGCGCTTAGCGAGATCATCGCGGCGGCCGCCGTGGCCGGTACGCGCCAGGGCGCCCCATTGCCGGCCCTGGCCTTCGAATGCGCAGATTCCGCCAACGGATATCGGCAGAAGGTCCGGACGGTTCAACAACAGATTTTTGAGGGAAACACCTACGAGGCCTGCCTCACCACTGTGCTGAAAGCCCGGGTCGAAGATTTCTCGCCCTTCGAAGCCTATTGCCGGATGCGCGAATCCAGCCCCGCACCTTTTGCGCACTACCTTCGCATGGCGGATCTCGAGGTCGCCAGCATCTCCCCGGAAAGATTCCTGAGCTTGGACGCCCACGGCAAACTTCGTGCCGAACCGATCAAGGGAACCCGCCCGCGCGGTAAAAGCGAGCCCGAAGATCTGGCGCTGGCCCACGATCTGGCCACGCACCCGAAAGACCGCGCCGAAAACATCATGATCGTGGATCTGCTGCGCAACGATCTGTCGCACTATGCGCTCCCCGGCACGGTAGCCGTCAAACGCCTGTGCGCGGTGGAGACCTATGCGACGGTTCATCAAATGGTTTCCACCATTGATGCCCGGCTGCGAAGCCGCCAAGACGCGGCCCTGGCACTGCGCGAAGCTTTTCCTCCGGGGTCGATGACCGGAGCGCCGAAGCTCTCGAGCATGGAGATCCTCGACGAACTGGAAGAGCAACGGCCCCGCGGGCTTTACTCGGGCGCCGTAGGCTACCTTGGCCACGATGGATCGGCGGATTTTTCGGTAGTCATCCGTACCCTTGTCTGCGATCGGCTGTCCACCGATGGCTGGGAATTGAGCCTCGGGCTTGGCGGTGCCATCACCGCCGATTCCGACCCGCAGGAGGAATGGGAAGAAGTGCTCACCAAATCCGTGGGTGTGCTTTCGGCGCTCGGCACAGAATTCCCGGTGCGGGACTGAGCCCCGTGGATTACTGCAGCGTAGCGGTCAACCGGCAGACGTTGTCGATCCAGCGCTGCAAGCGTGGACGGCGGCGCCACTCGCTCAAGGTCAGCTCCGAAGATATTTCGCGGTAGTGATCTTGCACCTTGTTCACCGCGTCGACAATCTCCGGGCCGAGCATCATCACCGAAATCTCCATATTCAAGCTGAACGACCGCATATCCATATTCGAAGAGCCGACCACGGCAACATCGTTATCGGCGGTGAAACACTTCGTGTGCAGGACCTTCGGGGCCGGGTAGCGGTAGATTCTCACGCCAGCTTGCAGCAGCTGCTGATAATAGGACTGTTGCGCGTGATGCACCAGGAACTGGTCTCCTTTTTCGCAGACGAAAAGCTCGACCTCCACGCCGCGTTGCGCGGCGGTGGTGATGGCATAGAGCAGCGAATCATCGGGCACGAAATACGGGCTGGTGATTTTCAGCCGTTCGGTGGCCGAGTACATCAGGGTATTGAATAGCCGCAAGTTATTTTCGGATTCGTAGCCCGGTCCACTCGGCAATACCTGGGCGAGTGTTGCTCCGGGTTGGTCTGCCTGCGACAGCGGGTGCGAGGCTTCGGTCAAATCCGACAAGACATCGGTAGTGTCATCTTCCTGCCACCAATCGGTCGCGAAGGTGACGTCCAGGCTACGCACCAATGGACCCTCGACGCGCAGCATCATCTCGACCCATTCGCGGCCTAGGGCATGGGCTGACTCGCGCTTGTAGCCCGGTTCGATCAGGTTCTGGCTGCCGGTGAACGCTACCGCACCGTCCACGACGAGGATCTTGCGGTGGTTGCGCAGATCGGGGCGTCGCCAGCGCCGGCCAATCGGGTCGATGGGCAGCATCGCGCGCCATTCGATGTCCGATTTGCGCAGCCGCTTCTTCAAATCCCGGTAGCCGGTCACGCGCAAGGTGCCTAGGTGGTCGAAGAGTAGGCGGACGTTCACCCCGCGGCGTGCGGCGGCCTCCAATGCGTCGAGGACCGGGCCAACATATTCTTCATCATCGCCCATGATGTAGAACTGGATGTGCACGTAGCGTTGCGCCTGCTCGATGGCCTGGCGCATGGATTCCAGGGATGCCTTGTAATTGGAAAGCACCTCAATTTTGTTTCCTCCGTCAAGCGGGAACGCCCCAAGCTTGCGATTGAGGACGACCGCAGACTCCACCCATTCTTCGGTGGAGTGGAATTCTTCGGGAAGCTGCATGTGGGAGGTGGCGTTCGTGATGCTTTCATTGGCGCGGCGTTGCTTCTCCAAACGACGCCGCGAAAGCCTCGGATTCGCAAAAAGCAGGTAGGCGGCCAGGCCTGCCACGGGAATGAAATAGATCGCCAATAGCCAGGCCATGGCGGTGGTTGGACGGCGGTTTCCGGGGACGATGCCAATCATCACGAAGCGCACAATGATGTCAATTGCTACGGCAATTGGCCACAGGACGGCACCAATCTGAAGCAACAGTTCGCCGCTAGGCAACATCTAAACACGCTCCGCTCTCTTTTTCATTTACGAATTTAGCGTCTTTGACGCAGTCAGCGCGCCAAACTCCTTGACTTAGACTATCCAATCCGTGGCGACTTGTGCGTGCTTGAAGCCCTCATTGGTGCGTAGTGCGGCAAAGTTTCGATAATCTTTAACTATGAGCTCACTCGTATTCCTTGATCCGGCGTATCCTGCCGGGCGCTTGGCAGACATTAACGCACCACAACTTCCAGTAACCGCCCAAGGCGTGACTCGAGGCGATGGCGTGTTCGAGTCGATGCTGTACACCAACCAGGCCGTACGCAAAATGGAAGCGCATCTGGCCCGTCTGGCTATTTCCGCCGAGGCCTGCGATCTTGTCATCCCCGACGAGCACCGTTGGCGCGCGGCCATCGATACCGCCGTGGCTGACTTTGACGCCGATGGCGGCGCCGAAGAAGCAGTGGTCAAACTCGTGGTTTCGCGCGCTGATTCCGATGCCGAGCAGGCGCTGTGCTGGGTAACCGTGGCCCCCGCCCCGCAGTTGGGCAAAGACCAGCGCGAGACCGGAATCGACGTTCTGCTGCTGGACCGCGGCTACGATTCGAAGCTTGCCGAGCGGGCCCCCTGGCTTCTGATGGGCGCCAAAACCTTGTCCTATGCGGTGAATATGGCGGCCTTGCGTTTCGCGCACAAGCACGGAGCCCAGGACGTCATCTTCACCTCCTCGGACGGTGTGGTCTTGGAGGGCCCAACTTCAACCGTGCTCATTGCCCAACGCGATGGAGACACCAAACGGCTGATCACCCCGATGCTTGAAACTGGCATCCTGCCCGGCACTACCCAAAGCGCGATCTTCGACGCGGCGGAACAGTACGGTTGGGAGCTGGGCTACGGTCCGCTCCGACCGGAGGACCTCTATCAGGCCGATGGGGTCTGGCTGGTTTCTTCGGTACGGCTGCTCACTGCGGTCCACACCCTTGACGCGAAACCGCTGCGCCTAGACGCCGAGCTCCATGCGGAGCTCAGCGAGCTCAGCGCTTCGGTCCGCTAACTCCAGACCAGGTTGAAGGTGCCCGCCCACAAGGCGGCACCGATGGCCACGGTACCCAATAGCACACCCGTTGCCAACACCGCGCCGTCACGCCAGGTGAAGGACACCGAGCGCACCCAGGTACGTGTTCCCGTGCCAAAGCCCTTGGCTTCCATGGTCACCGCAAGCCTTCCGGCACGGCGCAATGCCTGCACCAACAGCGCGAGCACCTGCCCGAGCTTCGCCTTCACCCGTTGGGTCGGTGAGCGAAGGTCGCCGACTCCTCGCGCGCGGCGGGCCAGCGTCAGGGTGGTGAATTCCTCCACCAGCAAGCCCAGCAACCGCATCCCGGCAAGGGCTCCCAAGACGAATCGGTGCGGAACCTTGAGCTGTTGCGCCAAGGCGCCGCCGAGGTCGCTGGGGTTCGTGGAACTGAGCAAGAGCACCGTGGGCACCGCGAGCGCCAGGGTACGCAATCCGGTAGCTACTCCGGCGCTCACCGATCCTTCGGTAATGCTGAGTATCCCCAGGCTTAGCAGCGTTTCGCCGGAGTCTTCACCTACCAAGGCAATTCCCCAGGCGGCGAGGGCCCCGGCAACAATAAGCGGCCAGCCGCGGCGCATAAACGTGCCCAAACGCAAGCCCGCCAGCGGCAAGGCAAAGAGCGTAGCAAGGATGACCACGCAGGCAGAGACCCAGTCGATGGTCGAGATCAACGGCAAGGTTGCCGCAGCGATCGCACCCAGCTTGGCCAACGGATTGATTTTTGCCAGCCAGCTATCCCCCAAGGGCGCGTCGAGCATCGGGCCTTGGCGTACCGCTGCCGGCTTGGCATCCGGCTCCTCGCGAGTCATTACGATCTGCGCCGCGTTGAGCGCGTGAGCGAAATCTTCATCGTGGGTCACCGCGACCACGGTTATCCCCGATTCGAGCGCCTCGATCAGGATGTTTGCCAGTTCCAGCCACGTATTGGCATCTTGCCCGAAGGTCGGTTCGTCCAAGATCAATACATCTGGTGAGGCGGCCAGCACCGTCGCTACCGAAAGTCGGCGTTTCTCGCCACCGGAGAGCGTGAACGGGTTGGCCTCGCCCAGATGGGCAAGCCCCAAGCGGTCCAGCAGTTCCTCCACCCGCAGAGCAATCTGCGCTGGAGCGTACTTCTCGTTCTCCACCCCGGCCTGGCGTGCTCGGGTAGGTGCGAATGCCAATTCTTCGCGGACGCTTTGCGTGACGAATTGATGTTCCGGTTCCTGGAATACCGACCCGATCCGTGCAACCAATGCCCCTGCCCGCCAGCTGAAGGGTTGCGGACTCAACCCATCGGCCAGGTCGCTGCTTGCTTCGACACTGCCCGTAGCCGGCTCAAGCAATCCGCCTAAGGTCAGCGCCAAGGTGGATTTCCCTGCACCATTTTCCCCGCGAATTACCAACGCTTGGCCGGCGCGCAGCCGCAAGTTGATTTCGGCCGTGCGCACCGCCTGCGGATGGCGCGCCGCGCGCAGGTTCACCGCCGCGAGCAGTTCCGCTCCCTCGCGTGAGTGAAGAGGTTCGGTGTGCGGAACGTAGCCGGGAATCCAAATGCCCGCCCTGGCTAATTCACGGCGAATCTTTTCATTCTCAAAGAGCGCCCGCGGCTCGAGGTCATGGGCGATCCCTCCGCCAGGGGCAAGGACGAGTACGCGGTCTACGTGTTCTGCCCAGGCCTGCAAGCGATGTTCCACCACAAGCAGTGTCGCACCGGTGGCATTGGCGGCGGCAATCACCGCATCACGCAGCGGCGCGATCCCCGACGGGTCAATGTTTGCGGTGGGTTCGTCCAGGAGCATCAGACCGGGGCCCATAGCAAGAATCCCGGCCAAGGCCAGCCGCTGCTTCTGGCCACCGGAGAGTTCCTGGGTGCGGTGCGACAAATCCAGATTCCCAAGTCCTACCGCGCGAAGCACCTCGGGGATTCGCGCGCGGATCAGTTCCGGAGCCATTCCAAGATTCTCCGCACCGAAGGCGACATCGTCGCCGACCCGGCTCTGCACGATCTGTGTTTCGGGGTCTTGCTGCATCAACCCGACCGGGAAGCTGCGGGCAAAGGCATCCCGTCGCTGAATCTGCAGTTTGCCAGTGGCCTGCTGCCGTTCGTCGATCTCCAGAACTCCAGCCAAGGCGTGCAAGAGCGTTGATTTACCGGCGCCAGATGGGCCTAGCAGCAGGACCTTCTGCCCGGCGGGAATATGCAGGTCCAGTCCGCTAAGCGCCGGCAATGGACGTTCGGCATGGTGCCAGCCAAAGTTGTCGGCCGTGATCTCAAAGCCGCCACCGCCGAGGTGCCCGGGGGTGGCTTCGGTAGTCGAAGAACTCAATTCAGGCACTGCGCAGCGAACCTTCAAGGTGTGCCGAACGGCTAGCCAATGCTCCCAGGGCACCGGTCTTCGCCAGAGCACGGGTTGCCAACCACGAGAGAAGTCCGGCAATAACTAGGCCGGAAATGCCCATGGCAACTACGTGGAACAGCTTCATCGCCTCGGTGTACTCAGCGAAGTAACCCAGCAGGTAGGCTTCGCCGATTCCGCCGAAAATTCCCGACATGAATCCCGCAAGCAGTGCCACCGGCAGGTTCCACCGGCGGTACCTCACTGCGGCAAAGACCACCTCGGCTCCGAGCCCCTGGATCAGGCCGGAGAACAGCACCGCTAATCCCCATTGGGAACCTAGCAAGGCTGAGATGACGGCGGCGAGGATCTCGCAATACAGCGCGGCACCGGGTTTCCGGATAATCAACGCACCGAGCACCGCGGGAAAAAGCCACATGCCAGATACGAAGGCGCTTGCCGGTGGGAAAGCCACGAAAGCAAGGCTGACCAATCCGTATCCGGCGTTCCAAGCCCAAAAGATAACGCCCGAGGCGACCGCGATTACCGAGGCCACAACGATGTCGACCACGCGCCAGCTGGCACGGTTAGTTGCTGGTGCAACGTTCATAAGGTTTGTCCTCCTATGTAAGGAGGGGAGATGCACGGACCGGTGGGCGTTTAATCGCGCGCCATGATCCGCATCCGAGATGCTCGACTTCCTTCGCCGGTACTAGCCGGGGCAGGTTCGAGGGTCTGCGATCTATCGCACTCTCAGCGTCTTGCACCGCGAACGGCATGACGCTCCCCTGTCGGAATGATTACTGCTCAACCACCATACCGCAGGTATGCTGGGCTACAGAACGAAACCTTACGACGCGAATGCGAGGTCCTCATGAACTCAGTGCAGAAGCTTGTTACCCTTGGAATTTCCATGGGAGCGGGAATGCTTGGAAGCCGACTGGTCGACAAGGTCTGGAAAGGCTTCACCGGAAACGACGCGCCACGTCACGGCAAGGAAGCAGCCGCGGAAGCGAGTATGCGCCAGGCTTTGGGGTTCGCCATTTTCTCCGCCGTGGTCGCATCGATTATCCAGGTGCTGGCTGATCGCGGCACCAACAAGGCCATGAAGAAGTTCAGCAAGTAACATTGCCGAATTCCTTTGGTGGGGCAGGCCATTTGGCCTGCCCCACCAAAGTTTAACCAGCAGCTAGGTGCTCTCGGGCTCGTCGTTCTGTGCAGGTTTCGCTGGCGGCACCGCTGCGGTGGTTCCGGTCGTCTGCGAATGATTGCTAATGACCTGTTTTAGTTCATCAACATGCAAGGTTTCTTTCGCCACGTGCTTCGTGCGATATCCGGCGCGGCCAATCATGTGCGCCGATACCGGGGCAGTCAGCAGCTGCAATCCCCAGGCCAATGCAAAGACCGGGATCAGTCCCCAGCTGCGCAAGTGGATGATGAGTCCGGCGAAGAGCAGCAGGAAGCCCAATACTTGTGGTTTCGTGGCCGCGTGCATGCGTGAAAGCAGATCCGGGAAGGTAATTAAACCGATTCCGGCGATCAGCGACATCAGGGAACCAAGTACCAGCAAGAGCGCAGCGAGTGCTTCTAAGAACGTGTCCATTAGGCGTTCCTCTGATCCGATACGAACCGCGAGACGGTAACCGAGCCGATGAATCCCAAGGTGCATGCAACCACCGTGAACAGCAGGTAATCGGTGTGCCGGTTCAGCGCCATGTCTAGGCACAGCGCACTGGAAATGATCAACAGCATGACGTCGAGAGCGAGCACCCGGTCAAGAATCGAGGGGCCCTTGAAAACCCGCCACAGGCAAGCGATAGAGGCCAGCGCCAACATCACTCCGCCAATCCATACAGCTATTTCAATCATTTCTTGGGCTTCCTGCTGGAGAAATCCGGACCGCATTCATTCTTGATCGCCTCGTATTCATCGGGGCTTCCGATGGCCATGATCAACCGGCGTTCAATGTCGTGGATATTCGCTCGCGCCTTTTCCACATCCGCATCGCTATTCACATCGAGATAGTGCAGGTACAAGGTGGAACTGCTGCGGTCCACGTCCACCACGAAGGAACCTGGGATCAGGGTCAGCACATGGCCCACGGTCATCACTACCAAGTCAGATTCGGTGCGCAGCGGCACTGCGATCACCGCGCTGCGTGTCTTCTTACGGCGTACTATCGCAACTCGCGCCACATGGCCGCTGGCGACGAATACCTGACCGAGGAACCACGCGAAGAGCTTCAGGCAATACCAAAGGTTTATTCGTCCGGGAAGCACCACCGGCGGCAGCGGGAATAGATTCACGATGACGATCGAAATAATCGCGCCAAACAATAGATTCCCGGCCGAGAAGTCCTGCCACAGTGCACCCCATACGAAGATGAGCAGCAGGAGCAACGGCCACTCCTGCTTGAAGGTGGCACGGTGACGGACACCGGAGGTATCCAGCGCATCATCGATGCGCTGGTCACGATGTTTGAGGTTCTTGTCCTTCATGCGCCTTTCCTCCTAACTCAACGGTAGTACTGCGTTGATGAATGGTTCACGTGCAATCAATTCGGCCGCCACGCGTTCACAGAAGGCGAAGATCGGCCCGGCGAAAATGGTCAGCGCGATACCTGCGGCAACGAGCGAACCGGTCGCGTAGCGCATCCCCCAAGGCAGGGACTCGGATTCCAACTCGCGGGCAAGCTTCCTGCCCAGATGCGGGGACTCGGCGCCGCCTGCCGCGGCATGTTCCAGAACCCGCGTCGATTCTGCGATCAATTGCGCGTTCGGCACCTCGGCATCCGCCGCACGGCGCCAGAACATACGCGCCCACACACGAATAATCGCAAGCAGGGTCAGCAAACTGGTCAGCAGCCCGGCGCCGATGACCACCCAAGTCAAGGCGTCTGCCTCGGACGACGCCGCATGCAACAGCCCGAACTTCCCGAGGAATCCGGAGAAGGGCGGGATGCCGCCGAGGTTGATGGCCGGAATGAAGAAGAGCACGGCAAGCATCGGAGACAGCTTGGCCAGCGAGCCGAGTTTGGTCACGTTCGCGCTGCCTGCTCGGCGTTCGATGAGCCCGGCAACCATGAATAGCGAGGTCTGCACGATGATGTGGTGGCCCACGTAGTAGATGGTGGCGGCGATGGCCAGCGGTCCGCCGACGGCAACACCGAAGATCAGGTAGCCGATGTGGCTGGTTAGCGTGAACGAAAGCATACGTTTGAGGTCCGTCTGGGCCAGCGCACCGAGAATACCGATGACCATGGTCAATGCCGCAACCACCAGCAGCGCGGCGTTAACCGTCCCGCCGGGGAACAACAGCGTTTCGGTACGGATGATCGCGTACACCCCGACCTTGGTCAGCAGCCCGGCGAATACCGCGGTGACCGGGGCCGGAGCCGTTGGATAGGAGTCCGGAAGCCAGAGCGAGAGCGGGAAAACGGCGGCCTTGATGCCGAAGGCAATAAGCAGCAGCACGTGCAGGATCAGGTGCGGGCCTTGGTCCAGTTCGGGCAGCTTCACCGCCAGGTCTGCCATGTTCACGGTACCTGTGGCGGCATAGATCATTGCGATCGCCATCAGGAAGATCACCGAGGACACCACCGAAACCACCACATAGGTGGTTCCGGCGCGGATGCGTTCGGCGGTACCGCCGAGGGTCAGCAGCACGTAGCTGGCGGTCAGCAGGATTTCGAAGCCGACATACAGGTTGAATAGATCCGCGGCGAGGAAGGCGTTGGACACGCCGGCGAGCAGAATCAGGTAGGCCGGGTGGAAGACCGATACCGGCCCCGGTTCGTCCCCATCGGCCAGGCCCTGGCTGGTCGCGTAGAACAGCACCGCGAGGGACACCACGGTCGAAATCAGCAGCATGAAGGAGCTGAAGCCGTCGACCATCAGCGCAATGCCGAACGGCGAGTCCCAGCCGCCAATGTGGATGGCATAGCTTTCGCCGCCCCACACCGCTGCCACCATGCCGGCTTCGAGGACCAGCGTCAGGCAGAGGATGCCGATCGTGATCAGCCGCTGGACACGGAGGCGGCGGCGCGCCAGGAACGCTGCGCCGGCACCGAATATCGGCAGCAGCACAGCCAGCGGGGAGAGTTCGAGAAATTCCATGGTTACTCTTCCCCTTCTCTAATCGGTCGGCCTTCTTCATCGACGAATTCTGTCGTGTCCTCGGCTACCGGCGAATCTTCTTCTTCGTCATATGCGGTGGACTGCGAAACCTTAATATCCTCGGTATCGTCGGCAACCACATCGGCGCTGGTCAGCGCCCAGGAACGATAGATCATCGCGAGCAGGAACGCGGTCACCGCGAAGGTGATCACGATGGCGGTGAGGATCAAGGCCTGCGGCAACGGATCGGAGTACTCCTCCGGGGCAATGCTCGAATCGAACAGCGGCGCCACCCCGCGGCGTCCGCCGCTGGTCAGAATCAGCAGGTTCACCCCGTTGCCCAAGAGCATGATGCCAAGCAGCACGCGGGTCAGGGTACGTTCCAGTACCAGATAGAATCCGGCGGCCAGCAGCACGCCGGTAATCACCAGGAAGGTAATATTCACGCTCATCGTCCTACCCCCGAAGCCGTGGCGTGGGTGACATCGTGTTGTTCGATCGGTGAGCGCCCCTCGGAGAGCTCATCGATTTCGCTACCCAGGGAGCGCAGGACGTCCTGTACGAGGCCAAGGACCACCAGATACACTCCAATATCGAAAATCGTTGAGGTGACGAACTTATGTTCGCCAAAGACCGGCAGCCAGAATTCCCATACGTAGGTGGTGAAGATCGGGTCGCCGAAAAGCACCGGAATCACTCCGGCAATTCCGGCCAGGGCCAAGCCGCCACCGATCAGCATGCCAGGTGCGACACGCATCGATTCGGAGAGCTCCACGCGTCCGCCGGCAAGGTAGCGGATGGTCAAGGCCAGCCCCGCGATCAGCCCGCCGGCGAATCCCCCGCCGGGAGCGTTGTGCCCGGCGATCAGCGCATAGACGCTGAGCAGCAGCACCGTGTGGAATACCAGCCGGGTGACAATCTCGAAAATGATCGAACGCCGTTCGGCCACCAGCGTGTTGCCGGCCATCAGCCAGTCCTGGTTGCTGGAGCTGGCGAAACGCCGGGCCACGCGCAGCCCAACTTCCTTGCTCCGCTGGTCGCCCATGGCTTCGGAGCCGCGGTCGATGCTTCCCGGTGCTACATGATGGGCGCGCACGCGCTGCCCGAAGCTCCGGCCGGCGAAGATCAGCGAGGCCACGCCCGTGGCCGCAGCCGCCAGCACGGTGATCTCGCCGAAGGTATCCCAGACGCGGATGTCCACCAGCGTCACGTTCACGATGTTCTCGCCGAAGCCCTCGTAGTAGGCCAGATCCGGGTAGGCCAGCGAGATCGGGGCTTCGGTGCGTGCGGCCATCATCGCGATAGCGATATACACCACCATGATCGCCAGCGCGATGGCGAGCACCGCGCGGCCCCAATTGATCTCGGTCAGGCCAACCCAGAGGCGTTTGGGCAGGGCGCGCAGCGCCAGCACGAAGGAGACCAGCACGATGGTTTCCACCAACAGCTGGGTGAGCGCCAGATCCGGGGCGCCCTGCAGCGCGAAGATGGCAACCATCCCGTAGCCGGTCACCGAGACCATCAGCACCGCCATGAAACGCTTCGGCGCCACGATCGCGATCACGCAACCGGTGATGATGATCGCGCCGATGACCAGCTGGGCCGGATGATCGGCGATGACCCAGTTGGTGGGCCACGGAGTTTCGACGGTCAACGCGATGGACAGCGGCAAGATGAGCACGACCATGAGGATCACGCCCAGGTAGAAGGACAGCGAACCACGCTGGGTACGACCGGTGGTCCAAATGGCGACACGGTCCAGCACGTTGATGCTCCCGCGGTAGACTTCCTCGGCGGAAATCACGCTGCGCCGCAACGGCGCTCCGGTATCGGTGCGCTTGCGCAGCCAGAAGAACAAAATACCGATGGCCACCGAGATGGCGCTCAGTCCCAAGGCCGGGTTGAACCCGGCGAAAAGCATTAGATGCATCTGCCCCGGTCCGCCCTGAAGGAGCGACCAGTGGGCGATCAGCGGTTCGATGAATTTCGGGTAGAGGCCCAGCGCCAGGGTGCACAAGGTCAACACCAGCAGGGGGCTCAGGAAGATCAGCGAGGGACGCTTATACGTGGTCTCGCCGGCGATCTTCGGTTTCACGCCGAAGGCCCCGATGAGGAAGCGCAAGGAATAGGCCATGGTCAGCGCGGCGCCCAGAACCAGCCCGATCAGCGCGAACGTCCCCCAGCCGGTGTCCAGGTGCAAGGCGGCCTCGTAGACCGCCTCCTTGGCGACGAATCCGAACAATGGCGGGATCCCCGCCATCGACGCGACGGCGATAGCGGCGATCAGCGCCAGGATCGGCATGCTGCGCCGCAGTCCGGAGAGCTTGCGGATATCACGGGTACCGGTGTTGTGGTCGATGATGCCCACGGTGAGGAACAAGGTGGCCTTGAACAAGCCATGTGCCAGCGTCAATGCCAGCGCGGCGAAGGCGGCTTCGGCGGTGCCGAAGCCGAAGATCGCAATGATGAAGCCAAGCTGCGAGACGGTGCCGAAGGCAAGGATCAGTTTCAGGTCATACTGTTTCAGCGCGCGGTAACCGCCGATCAGCATGGTCAGCACGCCAATGCCTACGGTGAGCGGCACCCAAAAAGCAGTTTCGGAAAAGCCCGGGGCCAGTCGGGCGATGAGGTATACCCCGGCCTTGACCATGGCCGCGGCGTGAAGATAGGCGGAAACCGGGGTCGGTGCGGCCATTGCTCCAGGCAGCCAGAAGTGGAAGGGAACCAGCGCGGATTTGGAGATGGCTCCGAGCAGGATCAAGGCGATGGCCATGTCAACGAACATTCCGGTGGAGACCAGCTGTTCGGACTGCGCGATC
The DNA here is from genome assembly GCF_002979835.1 of Arthrobacter sp. MYb221. Lineage (NCBI taxonomy): Bacteria > Bacillati > Actinomycetota > Actinomycetes > Micrococcales > Micrococcaceae > Arthrobacter > Arthrobacter sp. MYb221. The sequence goes on from NZ_PCPW01000007.1 coordinate 167,001, forward strand.
CACTCGGAGAGCCGGTAGCTGCCGGTTTGAGCGCCAATCATCAGCAGCCCGGCGAGCATGGCCAATCCACCGAAGGTGGTTACGATCAGCGCGTTCATTGCCGAGCGTCGCGCGGTGATCAGGTGCTGGCTGAAGCCGATGAGCAGGTAGGAAAGCACCGAGGTGATTTCCCAGAAGATGAACATGATGATGACGTCGTCGGCGGTCACCAGGCCGGTCATGGCGCCGGCGAAGGCGACCATCTTGGCGGCGAAGCCACCGATTTGCGGGTCATCGTTCTTGAAATAGCGTCCGCAGTAGATCAGCACGAGTGCGCCAACGCCGAGGATCAACAGCAGCAGGCTTGCGGCTAGCGCATCCATGCGGAAGTTCAGCCCGATATTCAGGCCCGGGATCCAGTCGATGCTCAAAGAAGGTGGCGCGTTCGGGGCCCCGGATGACAAGGTCGGGTCTGCTGCCAGGACGGCCGGCATGCGTGTGATGAGCCAGATAAAACCCACTGCAGGAACAATTGCCACTACATAGAAGGCGTTTCTTTTGAGCGCCCGGAACAGCATTGGGGACAACGCCGCCGTTGCAAAGAGTGCAATGAGAATTATTAACACATGTCTCCTCTGTCGACTGAACAAGGGGCCAGAGTCCGACGAACAGAAAATGTCCGCTACGCAATTTTATCAGTCCAGAGGGGATTTTATGCACTGTTGAGCGCTTCGGGGAGCAATTGCGCCACCGGAGAACAACATGATGAATTCCGACACTGGCATATGCATGTGCTAATTCATTTTCTGATCACCGCAAACCTGTACGATGCCCACATGGGATCGAATATTGAACCGGTGGTAGACCAACACGGTGGCAAGTGGCTCAATAAGTACACCTGGGCTTGGGCAAGTTGGGATTGGGGCCAGGCGGCGATCAACGCAGTGATGATCACCTTCGTGTTCACCGTGTATCTGACCAGTGAACTTTTCGGTGATACCGACCATTCATCGCTGGTCCTCTCGCAAGCCCTATCCATCGCAGGCTTGTTGATCGCCTTGCTTGTTCCGGTGACCGGGCTCCGGGCGGACGCCGCCGGGCGGCGCAAACTCTGGATCATCGTTAATACCTTGCTGCTTGTGCTGGTCTGCGCCGCCGGCTTCTTCGTTTACCCCGATCCGAACTACCTGCTCTTTGGTGTCGGGATCATTGCGGCCTTGTCGCTGTTCTCTGAATTCGCCGGGGTGAACTACAACGCGGTCCTGAACCAGATTTCCACGCGCGCCACCGTTGGCAAGGTCTCCGGCTTCGGCTGGGGCATGGGGTATGTCGGCGGAATTCTGGCGCTGGCCCTGGTGCTCTTCGGATTCGTCCAGCCAATCGTCGACTGGCCCGGAGCGAATACCGCCGACTCGCTGAACTTGCGGTGGGTCGCGGTGTTCAGCGCACTGTGGTGCCTGATCTTTGCGCTGCCGCTATTCTTCGTCATCCCCGAAAGCACCTCGACGGTGTCGACGAAGATTCCGTTGTCGCAGTCCTACAAGGTGTTGTGGGGCCGCATCGTGGGCCTGTGGCATGAAGACCGCAATCTGCTCTTCTTCCTAGGCTCCTCGGCCGTTTTCCGCGATGGGCTCAGCGCGATCTTTACCTTCGGCGGCGTGATTGCCGCCGGAACCTTCGGTTTTACGCTCACCGAGGTCATCATCTTCGCAATTGTGGGCAATATGGTCGCCGCGCTCGGCGCGGTAATAGGCGGTCGCCTCGATGACGTGATTGGACCGAAGGCGGTAATCACCGGTTCGCTCATTGGCTTGCTGATTGCCGGGGCCGGGGTGTTCTTCTCCCCCGGTGCCTCAGGATTCTGGATCTTCGGACTGCTGCTCACCCTATTCGTGGGACCGGCCCAGTCGGCCTCGCGCTCCTACCTGTCCCGGATGATCCCCGAAGGGCGAGAGGGCGAACTTTTCGGTCTCTACGCGACCACCGGACGTGCGGTCTCCTTCCTCGCTCCGACGCTCTTTGGACTGTCCATTGCCCTTGCCACCCCCTTGGTGGAGAGCGGTCAGGCACAACGTTATGGAATCCTGGGAATTTTAGTGGTGCTTCTGCTAGGCCTGTTGTTGCTGCTGCCGATCCGCTCGCCTCACAAAACACCGGGCAGCTAGAAACGCGAATGCCGTAAATCTTCTCCTGCTGGCTAAGCCCGGTGCACTAGTGATTGACTGTCGCTCATGAACGCAGAAAATACCGAGCACGGTGTCGAGCCGCATGATTCGGGGGTGGCCGAACGGCTCAATTGGTTACGCGCGGGAGTCCTCGGGGCAAATGATGGAATCGTTTCGGTTGCCGCCGTGGTCGTCGGTGTTGCCGGTGCCACGACCGCCAACGCTCCGATCCTCACCGCCGGCGCCGCAGCCGTGATTGGTGGAGCCATCTCCATGGCTCTCGGTGAATATGTGTCGGTCGCCAGCGCCGCAGATTCTCAGCGGGCGCTGATCGAGAAGGAGCAGGCCGAACTGCGCGACACGCCCCAAGCCGAGCTCGAAGAGCTGACCCAGCTCTACCGGGACAAGGGGCTGAGCGCCCGCACCGCGGCACAGGTTGCCGTTGAGCTGACCGAGCACGATGTGCTCAGAGCCCATTTGGATGCCGAATTGAATCTTGATCCGGATGAGGTGCTCAGTCCGTGGCACGCGGCCATCGCCTCGGCTATTGCTTTCCTCAGCGGTGCGGTCCTGCCTTTTGCCACCGCCGTCCTGCTGCCTGGGCCACTGAAGATTCCGGTGACCTTTGCCGCGGTGTTGCTCGCGCTGGCGGTCACCGGCATCTTAGGTGCCAAGCTCGGTGGCGCACCGGTGCTACGCCCAACGCTGCGCGTGCTGATCGGTGGGGCCACGGCATTGGTCGTCACCTTCGCCATCGGCTCTTGGCTCGGCGGAAGCGCCCTGATGCTTTAAATGGCGATGGTGTGGTTGCTCCTTAGCGCTAAGGAGCAACCACACCTCGAAGGCCTATCCGGGCAGCCTGCCCTAGAACAGCGCGCGGGGAACTCGGGACTTATTCTTCGATAGTGGTGCGGTGGAAATTCAGGTGGCTACGTGAAGCGGTCGGCCCGCGCTGCCCCTGGTAGCGATTCCCGTATGGACCCGAGCCGTAGGGGTGTTCGGTATCCGAAGTCAGCTTGAAGAAGCACAGCTGCCCGATCTTCGATCCCGGCCAAAGCTTGATCGGCAGTGTTGCCATATTCGACAGCTCTAGGGTTACGTGACCGGAGAAACCCGGATCGATAAATCCCGCGGTTGAGTGCGTCAGCAGACCCAGGCGGCCCAAGGAGCTCTTGCCTTCGAGCCGCGCAGCAACTCCATGGCCAAGAGTCACCGCCTCATAGGTGGATCCCAGCACGAATTCTCCCGGGTGCAAGATGAAGGGTTCGTCCGGGGCGACCTCAACAAGCCGGGTCAGCTCATTCTGATCCTGTTCCGGATCGATATGAGCGTACTTGTGATTATCAAAGAGCCTAAAGAATCTGTCCAAGCGCACATCAACCGATGCGGGCTGCACCATCTCAGGGTCAAACGGCTCTAAGCCAATTTCACCGGATACAATTTCTCGACGAATATCACGATCTGAATACAACACGTAACTAAATTTATCCTGTTCATCCCTGTAAGTCGCAGTAGGAAACCCAAAAAGTAGCGTTTTTAGGGCAAACTATTCCCGAATCTGCTGAATCGCTCACCCTAGGCGCGCGTTTGAACGATATTCGCGTAGGGTAGCTGGCCATAGTGCGCAAGGAACTTCGCTTGATAGTTGGCCAGAGCCTGGTTCAGGTCTTCGGCTGGTAGTTCCTTCCAGGCAATGATGAGCTTCCCGGAGCCCGCAAGTTGCCAGAGCAAACGGCTGTCCCAGTGCCCCGGGGGTTTGCCCGCCCCAAAATCGATGATCTCTTTCAGTTGTATGCGGAGGCCGCGATTTCCTTGGCTGCCCGGGCTGGCCTTTCCGATATACAAGATGTCCGCCTCCTGGACCCAGCGGGCTTTCAAGTCTTCAATCGGCAGCGAAGGGTTTTTCTTCTTGAATATTCCGGCGCCGCTGCGCGCCAGGAAACGCGGTTCGAAATCCGCGGGGCGCAAGACCGCAAAGATGCCCTGACGCTGTGGCACACGGTTCGTCTCCAGCGCCTTAAAGGGCCGAAAACCGGTGAACCCATCGGCCTTGAGTTCGTTCTTATTCAACTAGATCGAGTTCCTTGCATGATTGGGGCTAGGTGCGGATCTTATGCGCGAAGCAAGACTCTTGATTCGTCTCCTTGATGCTACCGGTCATTCTCGCGGACACTGTGCTGTGCACCGGGTGAACCCGGTGACATCGAAACATGTGGTTCTGCTCAAATTCCCATAGTTTATAGAGGATTTGAGGCTATCGTGGTCTAGGGACTTGTGTCCCATTCGCCGATCCACAACAGAAGGTACGTTTCATGCGCTTGGCTTCAGCAGTCACTAGTGCCGTTTTGGCGGGCGTTGTTGTGCTCTCTGGCAGCGTGGCAGCTCATGCGGCTCCCGAAGCGCTGCCAGTAGTCGAGGCTGGAGAGTTTACCGATGCCGCAAGCTTCCTCGCGTTGATCAATCCCGACACCCAGCTCTCCCCTGCCGATTACACGCCAAAGAAGCTGGTGGATGTCGCGGGAACTTCCCATAAGCTGCGCCCCGAAGCGGCCGAGGCCGTTGAGGCTTTGATTGCCGGGGCACGCAAGTCCGGTCACCCCATCAAGCTTTTGAGCGCCTACCGATCCTATGGACGCCAAGCGGTGCTCTTCAACCAGTACCAGGCCAAATACGGTACGGCCTATGCCGAACGCATTTCTGCACGCCCAGGAACCAGCGAGCACCAGCTTGGCTTGGCCGCAGATGTTGGAAGCATCGGCGGCAGCACCGATCTCAAAGAATCTTTCGGCCTAACGAACGCCGGCATGTGGGTTGCCGAGCATGCGGTGGACTACGGATTGATCATTCGCTATCCGGAAGGCATGGAAGAGATCACCGGCTATAAGTACGAGCCATGGCATGTGCGTTATATCGGCAAGGAGCACGCCGCGGCCATGAAGGAATCGAAGGCCGAAACCTTCGAGGAGTATCACGAATTCCTGCACGACGCGAAAGCAGCGGCAAGCGAAGAGGCTGGCGAGAAAACCGTGGAAAACGCGGCAACCGTCGAAGAAGATTCCGCTCCGCCGGCTTCCAAGAAGAAGGACGAATCAGGTCCGGTCAAGGACGACGACCTGCTGGTGCTTCGTTTCCTTCCCCCGTATCGCGACTGGGGTTTCGGTTTCACCGAAAAGTAGTTCAATACCCATATGTTAAATGCTTGGGGGCTCACCATTCGGTGAGCCCCCAAGCATTTAAGCCACGTTCGCGTACTACTTGGCGCGAACCGGAATGCCGGTGAAGGTCGGCTTCATGGTCGCTTCAAAGAAGTCATTGCCCTTGTCATCGACAACGATGAACGCCGGGAAATCTTCGACGTCGATCTTCCAGATAGCTTCCATGCCAAGCTCCTCATATTCGACGACCTCGACCTTCTTGATGCAGTCCTGCGCCAAGCGGGCGGCCGGGCCGCCGATCGAACCGAGGTAGAACCCGCCGTGGGTGTTGCAGGCCTCGGTGACCTGGCCGGAGCGGTTGCCCTTGGCCAGCATGACCATCGAGCCGCCGGCTGCCTGGAACTGATCCACGTAGGAGTCCATGCGACCGGCGGTCGTTGGGCCGAAGGAACCCGAGGGCATGCCCTCGGGAGTCTTCGCCGGACCCGCGTAGTAGACCGGGTGGTCCTTCAGGTACTGCGGCATCTCTTCGCCGGCGTCCAGCCGTTCCTTGATCTTGGCGTGCGCGATATCGCGAGCCACGACCAGCGGACCGTTCAGCGACAGTCGGGTCTTGACCGGGTATTTGGACAGTTCGGCCAGGATCTCATCCATGGGCTTGTTCAGGTCGATTTTGACCACGGAGGATCCGCCGGTGCCGGAGACCCCAGCGGTTTCGTCGTCGTGCGCGGCGATCGCCGGGTGGTTCTCATCTGGCATGAAGCGCGCCGGATCGGTTTCCAGCTGCTCGACGAACAGTCCGTCGGCGGTGACCTTCGCCATCATCTGGCGGTCGGCGGAGCAGGATACCGCGATAGCCACCGGCAGCGAGGCACCGTGGCGTGGCAGGCGCACCACGCGCACGTCGTGGCAGAAGTACTTGCCGCCGAACTGGGCGCCGATGCCGAAGTGGCGGGTCAGCTCCAGCACCTTGTCTTCAAGCTCCGTATCGCGGAATCCGCGTCCGGTCATGGCACCCTCGGTGGGCAGCGAATCAAGGTATTTGGCCGACCCGTATTTGGCGGTCTTCAAGGCCATCTCGGCGCTGGTTCCACCGATGACGATGGACAGGTGGTACGGCGGGCAAGCGGCCGTTCCCAGCGAACGCAACTTCTCATCCAAGAACCGCAGCATCGCATTCTCGTTGAGGATCGCCTTGGTCTCCTGGTACAGGAAGGACTTGTTGGCGGAGCCGCCGCCCTTGGCCATGAACAGGAACTTGTAGTCGGTGTCGTGGCAGGCCTTGGTGTCTGCGTACAGGTCAATCTGCGCGGGCAGGTTGTTGCCGGTGGCCTTCTCTTCCCAGGTGGTGATCGGGGCGAGCTGCGAGTAGCGCAGGTTCAGCCGGGTGTACGCGTTGTAGATGCCGCGCGATAGCGAAATCTCGTCCTGCTCTTCGGTCAGCACACGCTGGCCGCGCTTACCCATGACGATTGCCGTTCCGGTGTCCTGGCACATGGGCAGGATGCCGCCGGCGGCGATATTTGCGTTCTTCAGCAGATCCAGTGCCACGAACTTGTCGTTCGGGCTGGCATCGTCATCGTCGAGGATGTTGCGCAGCTGCTGCAGGTGGGCCGGACGCAGGTAGTGCGAGATATCGTGCAGTGCGGTTTCGGCCAGCTGTTCCAGTGCCTCGGGGGCTACCTGCAGGAAGTTCTTGCCATCCGGTCCGGCGACAACTTTGACGCCCTCGGAGGAAATCTTGCGGTATGGGGTCTGATCCTCGCCAATTGGCAGAAGATCTTCATAGCGAAATTCAGGCATGCTCAGTCCTTGGAAATGATGATGATTGCTCTTCAACTATTTTAGGCCTTTGCGCCGATTTTCCTCATTCGGCGTTTGCACCTGCGGGTTTGGCGCGACATGCTTGAGTACATGAGCTCCGATAACAGCAACGCCCCGCGGGACGGACGCAATCCCGACGACCAGCCGAATATGGTCGTCGAAACGCCAATGGACAAGGAACGTGAACGTCCCAAAACGCACTTCGAGATGATGTTGCAGGCCGGACTTAACAAACCCGAACTTTCCGGATCCGTGATCAGCGCTTTCATGACCGCCGAGGTTTACTTCCTCTCACGCGAGGAGGTGACCGAGGAGAACAAGAACGCTCAGCCGATGCTGCTCACCAACCCGGCTGGGGCCGCAATGGTCGCGCTGTTTACCGGTTTGGATCGTATCCCTGGCTCCTACATCGACATGGCCCCCTATGGAGTTAAGGTTCAGGGTGCCACAATTGTGCGCGCGCTGGAAGGAACCGGTTTCGTGGTGAATCCGGGAGATGAGCTGAGCTTTGAAGTTCCAGCGGATGGAGTGGCCATCCTGAAGGAGGAACTGCTCAAGGAAAAACGGGCCGAGTAAGTTCGGGTCAAAATTCGGACATCTTGGTTCGCAGATTTCTGACCTGCGTTTTCGTAGGATAAGCTGGACTTCGCCCGGGCCGCCAATAGGCCGCCCGGAGCATTGCGGGCGTAGCTCAATGGTAGAGCGCTAGCTTCCCAAGCTCGATACGCGGGTTCGATTCCCGTCGCCCGCTCGCATTAGGCCGAACGTCGGGACACCTCAGGTGTCTCGACGTTTTGCGTTGGCATCCCGCGCCTTATCGAACCGAGGAGTTTCCATGACCGGTGTGCTGTCAGGATTCTCAATCATCTGGATAGTGATCTTGGTGGGTTACCTGGTGGGTCGCACCGGAGTGCTGGGCGAACAGGGACGCCATGTGCTGAGCCGCCTGACGTTTTTCGTCGCCAGTCCGGCGCTGTTGTTTGTCACCTTGGCCGAGTCAGAACCGGTGGCCGTACTGGGGCCGCTGATGTGGGTTGCCGCGATCTCTGCCGGTTTGACGGCTCTGGCTTACCATCTGGTGACCTATAAGTGGCTCAAACGCGAGCCGGCCGAACGAATCGTGGCGGCCATGTCGGCCTCCACGGTGAACTCCGCGAATCTTGGCCTGCCCATCGCCTTGTACGTGCTTGGCGACGTGTCTCATGCGGCGCCCATCATCCTGTTTCAGTTGGCCCTCTACCAGCCGATCAATCTGGCCATGCTAGATGCTACGACCAGCACACATCGCACTACCCCGATAGCCTTGGTGGTTGCCACCGCGAAGAACCCGATGATTATCGGTTCGATGCTGGGACTGGTGGTGGCGCTGACTGGATTCGAGGTTCCCGAATTGGTATTGGCACCTATCGAACTAATTTCTGGTGCGTCGATTCCGGCCATGCTGATGGCATTCGGCATCTCCCTGGTCGGCTCCAAACCCTTGGAAAAGAAGTCCGGACGCCGGGCAGATGTATTGCTGGGTTCGGTTGCGAAGCTATTCTTGCAGCCGCTGCTCGCGTGGCTGGCCGCCGCCTACCTCTTTGGCCTTTCCGGTGGGATGCTGGTCGCGGCGGTCATTATGGCCGGGCTACCCACCGCACAGAATATTTTCGTCACCGCGCAACGCTACGAGCGTGGTGTGACGGTCGCCAAGGATACGGTGTTAATCACCACTATCTGCGCCGTCCCCATGATGATGATTCTGGCATTGCTCCTCGGGCTTTAGCGGAAGATTCGGCGACGGATGATCGATTCCCAGAAGAAGATATATGACATGTCAGTTGCTTCATAGGTTTATTCACGGAAATCTTACGGAATACCCGGTAAGTCAGCACCGTTGATCTGGGTAGAGAACACCTCGTCACCTCGAAATGTTAGGTCATCATGAAGCGCACAGCTCCCCTTCTGGCAATTACGGCAGTACTCGCACTGGCACTGAGTGCATGCGGTGCCTCAAGTACAGACTCCGCCAGCTCCCCCGCCGCGGATGAAAACCTGCTGCAGCATGTGAAAGACAGCGGCGTGCTGACCGTGGGCACCGAAGGCACCTACCGTCCCTTCTCCTTCCACGAAGGCGATCAGCTGACCGGTTTTGATGTCGAAGTTATTGAGGCAGTCGGCGATCAGCTCGGCGTAGAGGTCGAGTTCCAAGAAACCCAATGGGATGGCATTTTCGCCGGCCTGGAAGCCGGACGATTTGACGTCATCGCCAACCAGGTCAACGTAACCCCGGAACGGGTTGAGAAATACCTGCTTTCCGAGCCATACAACTTCTCCAGCGGTGTCATCGTCACCAAAAGCGAGAACACCGACATCACTTCCTTCGATTCGCTGGACGGTAAAACCACTGCGCAGTCGCTGACCAGTAGCTTCCACGATGATGCCAAGGATGCGGGCGCCAAGATCCAGGCGGTCGAGGGCTGGGCCCAGGCCGTCACGCTGCTCAAGCAGGGCCGCGTTGATGCCACGGTCAACGACAAACTCACCTTCCTGGATTCGCAGACGACCAACCCGGATGACAGCATCAAGATCGCTGCCGAGTCCGAAGAGAAGTCCGAGACCGTCGTCGCCTTGAAGAAGGACCAGACCGAACTTCGCGATGCCATCAACACCGCATTGGAGGAATTGTCGGCTGACGGGACCCTCACCAAGATCTCCGAAAAGTACTTCGGCGAAGACATCACCAAGTAACTAGCCTCGATCGTCGCACCTCGACACGTAAGCTGGCCCAAGGACCCACTTTGGGCCAGTGTCCGCTGTCTAGGACGGGAAGATAACAAATGGATTCACTCTGGCAGCTAGCCTTGGATTCGCTGTGGCCGATGGTCAGCGGCGCATTAATGGCCACCATTCCCCTGACCTTGATCAGTTTCAGCCTGGGCCTGGCGTTGGCGTTGATGGTCGCGCTGATGCGGATCAGCTCGAACAAGCTGGTCTCCGGAATTGCCCGTGGTTATATTTCGATCATCCGCGGCACCCCGTTATTGGTCCAATTGTTCGTGATCTTCTATGGCTTGCCCTCCTTGGGAGTCACCATTGATCCTTGGCCTTCGGCTATTTTGGCGTTCACCCTCAACGTCGGAGGCTATGCCGCGGAAATCATCCGCGCCGCAATCCTGTCGGTGCCTGGTGGGCAGTGGGAGGCCGGTTACACCATTGGGATGTCCCGCACGCGCACCCTGTATCGGCTCATCTTGCCGCAGGCGACGCGTGTGGCAGTACCGCCGCTGTCGAACACCTTCATTTCGCTGGTTAAAGACACGTCGTTGGCATCGATGATTCTGGTGACCGAGATGTTCCGGCGTGCCCAGGAAATCGCCGCTACCACCTATGAATTCATGCTGCTATACCTCGAAGCGGCAGCCATCTATTGGGTCATTTGCCTGATCCTTTCGGCAATCCAGGACCGCATGGAAAGCAGGCTTGAAAAGTATGTCGCCTAGGAACCCCACCCCCTTGCTCAACGTCACCGGGCTGCACAAGGCATTTGGCAGCAATCAGGTTTTGCGCGGCATAGATTTTACCGTGCATTCCGGTGAAGTTGTAGCACTCATTGGACCGTCTGGTTCGGGTAAAACTACCGCACTGCGTTGCTTAAACGGCTTGGAAAATCCGGATCAAGGAGTCGTAGCTTTTGCCGGTGGCCCCGAGGTGCGCTTTGCCCCTGGGCTTTCACCTAAGAAGGCCCAGGTGCTCCGCGATCGCTCAGCGATGGTTTTTCAAGGTCACCATTTGTTCCCCCATCTCACGGTGCTGCAAAATGTGACCATTGGCCCCTTGCAGGTGCAGCGCCGGCCCCGCGAAGAGGTGATGGCTAAAGCCAATGAATTGCTGGAGCGGGTCGGCCTTTCGCAGAAGGCCGCGGCTTATCCTTCTTCGCTCTCCGGCGGTCAGCAGCAACGTGTGGGCATCGTGCGGGCGCTGATGCTGCAGCCGGATCTGTTGCTTTTTGACGAGCCAACCAGTGCCCTGGATCCGGAACTTGTCGGCGAGGTGCTGACCGTGATCAAGGAGTTGGCGCAGGAGGGATGGTCAATGGTGCTAGTCACCCACGAGCTGGCTTTTGCCCGTGACGTGGCCGATACCGTGGTGTTCATGGATGGTGGAGTTGTGGTCGAGCACGGGTCCGCCGCCCAGGTTCTCGGTAATCCATCGCATCATCGCACCAAGGCTTTTATGCAGCGGCTTTTGCATCCCTTCTAAGTCTTCTACGAATTTTTACGTGCCGTTCTCCCGATAGCGCCACGCGATGCGTAGGCTATGTGCATGGTTGAAAGTACCTCGCAGGAGATCATCGCGCAGCTTCGGGCTGGTTACGCCTTTGACGGCACATGCCTGGAGCTTGGCGCGGCAATTGTCGCTGGAACGCCGGAGCCTGAGGCTCAAGTTCGTGTTCCCTTAAGAATGCTCAACCGACATGGCATCATTGCCGGTGCCACGGGCACCGGCAAGACCGTCACCTTGCAGGTGATGGCAGAGCAGCTCAGCGCTCAGGGCGTGCCGGTCTTCTTGGCGGATATCAAGGGCGACCTGGGCGGCCTGGCCCAGCAGGGAGAGCCCAGCGACAAACTCACCGCACGCCTCTCGGGTATCGGCCACGAGTTCACCGCACGAGCGAACCCGGTGGAATTCTTGACCCTCGGCGAGGGCACCGACGGGCTTTCGGTACGTGCCACCATTGATTCTTTCGGCCCGATCTTGCTTGCACGCGTTTTGGAACTCAACGAGACGCAGGAGGAATGCCTCCAGCTGGTTTTCCACTACGCCGACCAGCGTGAGCTGCCCATGGATGATCTCAAGGATCTCAAAGCGGTCTTTAATTTCTTGCTCTCCGATGAAGGCAAGCAGGATCTCGAAGGTCTCGGCGGAGTTCCTGCCGCAACGGCCGCAGTCATCTTGCGCGGACTGACCATCATGCAGTCACAAGGCCTAGATAAATTCTTCGGCCAGCCCGAATTTGATACCGACGACTTTTTACGTTTCGACGAGGCCGGGAACGGCATCATCAGCTGCCTGGAACTGCCCTCACTGAATCGCCAACCGTTGCTGTTCTCCACATTTATGATGTGGTTGCTTGCCGACCTCTTTGATGACTTGCCAGAAGCCGGCGATCTGGACAAGCCAAAGCTCGTCTTCTTCCTCGACGAGGCGCACCTGCTGTTCAAAGACGCTTCCAAGGCATTCGTCGATGCGATCATTTCGACCGTTCGCCTCATTCGCTCCAAGGGTGTTGGGCTGTTCTTCGTCACGCAATCGCCCGCGGACCTGCCCGACGAGGTGCTCGGCCAGCTCGGCAACCGGATACAGCATGCGGTACGCGTCTTCACGCCTAAGGACGGCGAAGCACTCAAGGCAATTATCAAGACCTTCCCTGCTGGTCCTCTGGACCTGCGCCAGGCTCTCACCCAAGCCGGGGTTGGCGAAGCGGTCATTACCGTGCTCAATGAGCGCGGTGCGCCGACGCCGGTGGCTTGGACCAAGCTCACCTCGCCGGGCTCACACATTGGTCCACCGTCCCCGGAAACTCAGGCTTCGCTGATCGAGACTTCTGAGCTGGCAGCAAAATACGCCACGGCGGTCGATAGGCATTCGGCCATGGAGATGCTCAATGGCCAACCGGCGGCCACAGAGCCGGCAACACCGGCTGCGGCGCCGGGCTCCGGTACTTCGGATGCGCAAGATGTCGATGCCGAAGCACGCCGGATCGCGGATTCAATTCTTGGCAAGCCCACTTCGGTACCGCCCAGTTCGCAGAGCCCGGCCGAACAGCCACCGGTTGAATCCACGCCGCCGTCTTCGTCACGTACAAAATCACCGTCGTCATCCTCCGCGCCCCCACAACGCTCCAACGATTCTTCAAACAATCAAGTCAACCCGCTGATGGACTTCGCGATGGACGCGGCGAAGATGGTGGGGCGCGAAATGCTCCGCGGCATGTTCGGCACAAAACGCCGACGACGCCGACGTTGAGTTACAACCTCTGAACGGAAACCCGCTAGCCTGATTAATAATGAAATCTCGTATCTCCGTGCCGCGCCTTGCCCTGCGCTGGGCAACTGCGGCCATCATCATCGTTGCACTGGCGGTAACTAGCGCCCTTGTTGCCAACCGCACGCTGTTCTCAGCAGAGCATGCGGTCGAGTCGTTGCACAAGCATCTGCTTGCCGGTGAAGGCGCCGAGGCGCTTGGCCTGATGGGTGCCCAAGTCCCCCAGGGCGACGCCGTAGCACTCGACGGCGAGGTGCTCAAACGCACCCAAGCGGGGATTACGGAATTCGACGCGCAGAAGGCCGATTCTTCCGAGAACGACCCGGATTTGCATACGGTCACCGCCACGTACAAGGCCGACGGTGTCGAACAAGAATCCACCTATACGCTGCGCCGCACCGGCAAGTCCTGGCTGTTCTTCGACCAGTGGTCCTTTGAACCGGTGATGCTCCCTACCGTTCGGGTCAAGGCCAATACCGTCAACGAGGTTGCCGTCAATGATCAAAAGATCCCTCTGGTCAAGGGGGTGAGCACCCTGCCGGTGTTCTACCCCTCGATTACCGACGCGAGCTTCAGCACCAAGAACTTCGAAGCCGACACCCGTGGAGTAGTAGTGACCGGTCCGGCCAAGGAACCGGTGGAAATTTCCTTGAAGACGCAGCCGACCAAGGAATTTATTGCGCAGGTCAATTCCAAGGTACGAACCTACCTCAATGAATGCGCCGCGCAGCAGGTACTGATGCCTTCGGGCTGCCCCTTCGCCTATCACACCCCCTCACGGGTGAACCCCGAGACCATCGAATGGTCCATCGCGAAATACCCGACCATTGAAGTCAATTACTACAATGGCGCGTGGGTGCTCAGCCCGTTGAAAGTGACGGCAAAGCTGTCGTTGACCGAGCAGGACCTGCGTACCGGTACGCTGGAAAAGAAGACCGTGAATGAGCAGTTCTCCTTCACCGCGCAACTGACCACCAGCACCTCCGAAGTCAGCGTGGTTCCGGTAGCAGGCACCGAGGAATAAGCCCGGCTTAGCCTCGTCGTTTGCGAACCGGTACGAGTTCTCTGAACTGGGTACGCAATGGCACCGCATCGGGACGAAAGCGCTGCCAAACCAGCAGGGCCACGACGCTGACCAGCAGCGAAAGCACCGCGCCGAATGCCACCGCTGCGCGCACCCCCAGCAGCTCGGCGAGCCAGCCCACCAGCGGCGCGCCCAAGGGTGTTCCGCCTTGCACCACCATCAGATAAAGCGCCAGAACTCTGGCCCGGTACTGTGGCGAGACAGAGGTCTGCACCATGGTGTTGCAGCTGTTGAGGAAGGTCAGCGCGCTCAGCCCGACGAGGACCAGGCTCGCCGCGAAGAGCAGATAGTGCGGCATGAACGCCGAGAGCAATGCGGTCGCACCGAAGGCGATGCCGCCACCGATCACGAATCGCCAGCGTGGCCTCGAGCGACGTGCCGCCAGCAAGGCGCCGGCAAAGGTGCCGACCGCCATGATGCTGCCCAGGATTCCGTATTCTGCTGCGCCCACCCCAAACACTTCGGCGGCCATCATCGCGTTGGTCATCTGGAAGTTCAGCCCGAAGGTGCCAATGACAAATGCCATGGCAAAGATCAACAGCAGGTCCTTGCGGTTTTTAACATAGCTGAATCCCTCACGCACCTGCCCCTTGGCGCGCGCCACGGGTTTGGACTGGCTCAGTTCGGAGACTTTCATGGTGCTCAGCGAGAACAGCACCGCCAGGAAGGACAAACCGTTGAGCAGGAAGGCCGGGCCGGTCCCGACCAAGGCGATCACCGCACCGGCAATTCCAGGTCCCGCGAGCCTGGCAAGGTTGAAGTTGGCGCTGTTCAACGCCACCGCGTTTGTCAGATGAGTGCCGGGCACAATCTCGGAGACGAATGCCTGACGGGCGGGGGCGTCAAAGGCCGATCCGATGCCTAGCAGGGTGGCAAGGACATAGACATGCCACAGCTGAACCGTTCCGGTGATGACCAAGGTGCCCAGCACCAGCGCGCAGAGGCCCATAAAGGTCTGGGTTGCGAGCAGGACCTTGCGTTTGTCATACCGATCGGCAACCAGGCCGGCGTAGGGGCCGAGGAGCAAGATGGGCAGGAACTGCAGGCCGGTGGTGATGCCGGTGGCCACCCCGTCATGATCTGTCAGCTCGGTGAGCACCAGCCAGTCTTGGGCCACGCGTTGCATCCAGGTTCCGATATTTGAAACGAGCGCACCGATAACCCATAAACGATAGTTCGGCACTTCCAGTGCCCGGAACATCCTATTTGCCACGAATTAATTAGCCGAACACCAGATGTTTCGGCTCCTCCCGTCGGCATCCAGTCTAGCGACCGGGCAACGCAAAATTGGTGAGGTTTCCTCAATTTCCTGTCACTTAAATACTCGGGGCGCACCAAGTCGTACTTGGTGCGCCCCGAGCTGAGTGCGTGATCGCTAGTTCACGCCACGCAGATCAAGCAATAATTCGTTGTCGCCGCCGGCATCGAGTTCTACCGGGATGCCCCAATCCTGCTGGTACAGGTGGCACGCGGCATGATCTGGGATCTCGCCGCCTGGCTCGCCATCGCAGGCCGCCGCGCGTGCGGTGATATGCAGGACGCCGTCGGTGATTTCAGGGTTCAGCACCAAGGTACGCGTCAGCCCCACCGAGGTACCGGAACCTTCGAGGATCAGTTCCTCGGGGCTGGCCGAGATCTTCAGCTGTGTCGGGTCGCCCCAACGGTCATCGAGCTTCTGGCCCTTCGGTGCGGCGAAACGCACCAGGATCTCGTGGTTGCCGGACTGCACCTTGGTCTTCGGACGCTGGGTCTGGCTCGCACCCTCGTCCACCACTAGTGCCTCGGCAGGAACCGGGATACGGATCAGCTGGTGGGTGTTGGTCTCCACAACCAGCAGCACCGGGGCCCCATCGACTGAATCGTCCAGCAACACGTCTGCAGGTTCCTTCAGCCCCTTGGCCAAGGTCGAAACCATACCGGTCACCGGGTCGAACCGGCGCACCGCACCATTGTAGGAGTCGGCCACCGCGATTGAACCATCTGGCAATGCGGTCACGCCCAGCGGGTGCTGCAGGCGAGCCTGCTCGGCTTCGCCATCGCGGAAACCGAAATCGAAGAGTCCCGCGCCAATCGCGGTGTGCACCGCGACCGCATTGCCCTGCGCGTCGATTTCCAACCGGCGCAGGGCGCTGGTCTCCGAGTCGGCGATCCACACATCGTCATTGGTGTCCAGGCTCAAACCCGAGGACTGGGCAAACCACGCTTCGAGCGGCTTGCCGTCGGCCAGGCCTTCCAGGCCGCTGCCGGCAAAGACATTAACCGCGCTGGTGACCGGGTCGAAGGAGAAGATCTGGTGCGTGCCGGCCATTGCGATGATGACCTTGCCCGAAGGGTGGTAGAGCACGTCCCAGGGCGAGGACAGCGAGATGTTCAGCGCGTCGCTGCCAAGCTCGGTTGGCTGCTGTTCTTGGCGGGCGTTCTCCGCGTCCAGGAGGCGCTGCACTCCATTGCCTGCCACGGTTCCGACCGCCCCGGTGCTCAACTTGACCGAGCGCAGCCGGTGGTTGACGGTATCGGCGACGATCACGTCGTAGCCGACCTTCGCGGCAAGTTCCGTCGGCAGTATGGCCAGGCCCTGCAGCTCGTTGAACTGTGCGGTATCCGCGTCGCCATCGGCATAGCCCTTGACCCCTGCACCGATGGTGCGCACCACGGTGCTCAGGTCATTGCCCAGCTCCACGAGGCGGTGGTGGCCGGAATCGCCGACCAGGAAGTTCCCGTTCTCCAAGGCGATTGCCTTGCCCGGGAAGCGCAGATCCCCTTCGCGGGCCTCGGGCGCCACGTAGGGTCCGTCGCCGCGGTGCAGGGTTCCCTTGGCCTCATGCTCTGCCACGAGTTCGTCGACCAGGGAGCCCAGCCCCTGGGCATGGCCCTCGCCGGAAAGGTGCGCCACGATGTAGCCTTCGGGATCGAGCACCACCAGCGTCGGCCAGGCGCGAGCGCCGTAGGCCTGCCAGGTGACAAGCTCTGGATCGTCAAGCACCGGGTGGTGGATTTCGTAGCGTTCCACGGCGGCGGCGAGCGCCTCCGGGTCTGCCTCGTGCTCGAATTTTGGCGAGTGCACGCCTACGGTGACTAAGACATCGGAGTACTCCGCTTCCAACGGACGCAGTTCGTCCAGCACATGCAGGCAGTTGATGCAGCAGAAGGTCCAAAAATCCAGAAGGACAATCTTGCCGCGCAGGGCCTCGAGATTCAGTTGTTCACCGCCGGTATTCAGCCAGTTGCGGCCCACCAGTTCGCTGGCCCTGACCTTGTAGTTTGCGCGTACCGAGTCGGAAGTTGCACTCATGATTGTCCTTTCAAGGCGACTTCACTATCTAGATGCGACAGTGAGATTTCAATTATCTGCCACTAGCCCTGCACCGCAGAACAGTATGAAGCGATGCTAAGCCGTTTAGAGCTGAGCGATTGCGGTGTCCATGATGGTCTTGGCTACGTCGTTGAACTCTTGCTCGGCCAGCGAAGCGGTGGACATGAATGAAACCATCACCACATAGTCTCCCTTGCTCTGCAATAACACCAGCGATTCGCGGGCGTTCGCGGAATCTCCGGTGCGTGTGTAGTACAACTGAGACTCGACCTCGGATATTCCGGGGCTGGAGAACTTCAGCGTCTCGGTGTATTCCGGTCCGTTGAGCTTCACGCTCTTGCATTCGGTGCGGATCTCCAACACGGTGCGGTAGTGATCCTCGAGCTTTTCGCGGTTTTTCACCTCGGCGACTTCGATGGAACCTGCAATGTTCTGCGCCTCATTGGTGAAGTCGGTGCGCGCAACCTCGGTACCCAGCTGCGCCGGGGACCAATTCAGTTCTTCGACCGGTTCCGAGCACTGCGCGGGCAGCACGACCACACCCTTCAGCGTGTCGGTCGGGGCAACCGCGAGGCCTTCGAGCTCCTCCGCGGTAATCTGACGTGAGTTGGGGAAACCCAGGGTCGCTGCCATCACCGCACCGGTGGAGGCAACCACCTGCGCCTTAGTCAGTTCGGCTTCCGCGGAGCCTGATGGCGCTGGATCCTTGGCCGATTCGCTCGGTGGCTCGGTGGCCTTTTGGTGCGTGAGGTCATCAGGCATTTCAGTGCCAGCTTCTTGGGCCGAGCAGGAGGAAAACAGCAGTGCCCCGGCCAGCATTCCGGCGGTCAGCTTCCATACCTTAGCGGCCACGATATTCTCCCTTTGTATCTTGCTGCTTCATCTTCGCAAACATCTCGTTGTAGGCTGCCAGCTCGGCATCTCCATCACGGTCAGCCTGGCGGTCATATCGCTTGGTGTCCTTCTTATCTTGGCGCAGCCAGGAAACCACCACGAACATGGCCAAAACCAAGGTTGGCACCTCTCCAATGGCCCACATCGCCCCGGCGCCCACCACTTGATCCTCCATCGCGGTGCCGCCCCAGGTGCGCCCCA
Source organism: Arthrobacter sp. MYb221 (assembly GCF_002979835.1). Lineage (NCBI taxonomy): Bacteria > Bacillati > Actinomycetota > Actinomycetes > Micrococcales > Micrococcaceae > Arthrobacter > Arthrobacter sp. MYb221. Next base: position 185,643 of record NZ_PCPW01000007.1, read on the forward strand.
TATTGCCGTACCAGTCCGGAGCCAACAGGTTTTCGTTGCCCATCAGCGCCACCCCGAAGAAGGCGTGGAAGGCGACGGTGGCTAGGAGCACGATCAGTCGCATCGGGTACGGGTAGCGTTTAGGGATCGGGTCCGCATCGACCAGCGACAGCGCGAAGATATAGCCGGTGAGCAGGAAATGCACGTTCATCAGTTCGTGCCCCGCGTGGTACTTCATCGCGATTTCCAGGATCGGCGTGAAATAGAAAACGACAATCGATCCGGCGAACATCACCGCGGCGAAGATCGGATGGGTAACCACAGCCGAATACTTCGAGTGCACCGCCCACAAGATCCATTCGCGTGGTCCACGCGTTCCGTCGGTTCGTGAGCCAAGCACCTGCAGGGCCAGGGTGATCGGGGTTCCGAGCACCAAGAAGATCGGCGCAATCATGGTCAGCGACATGTGGTCGACCATATGGACCGAGAATTGCACCTTGCCATAGACGGCCAGCGCACCACTGGTGATGTAGAACAGCACCACCAAGCCGATGATCCAGCTGAAGAGCCGCGGGAAGCTTGGCTTATCTCCGCGTCGACGCAGGAGGATAAACGCCCAGAGGTAGAAGGCCAGCAGGAAGAAGCACACCGCAACCCACAGCCAATCCAGGCGCCAGACGGTCAACCAGCTGGCAGTGGTCGGCGGCGCCGGAAGTTCATAGCCGGTCAGCAGACGCGCGGGGGTGGCCTCCACCGGGGGCTGGTCATCGGTGGGCGGCGCGGTCCGTGCCAGCACCGTAGCCAGCGACATCGTGGCGCCCATCAGGATGAGTTCGGCCAGCACCACACGCCAAGCTGCATTGAGTGTCGTGAGTTTCCCGGCCAGCAGTTGCGGAATGACGTGGCGGCGGTGCATGAAGCCTAGGAAACCCAGCACCAGCGTCAGGACCACCTTGGCGATCACCACTAGCCCGTAGCTCGAAAGCCATTGGTCCAGCTCGGTGATGCGGATCGTTGCAGAGGCCAGACCGGATCCCACCATCAAGACAATGGCGACGGTTGCCAAGGCGGAGAAACGCTTGAGCACCAGCCCGGCAAGCACCGGACGGGATTCGAAGCGTCCGGGGGCCGCGGAAGTCAGCGTCGGCGAAAGCAAGGCCAGCACCACGATGCCGCCGAACCAGATGACCACGGCCAACAGGTGCAGGGCAATGGAATTCACCGCGCCGTAGTGGTCATCTCCGCCGGCAGCGTGGCCGATAAATGCCATGGGGACAATGCCGAATAGCGAAAACACCGCGGCCAGTCCCACCCCGGTGTGGGAACGGATGGCCAGGGCCAGAGAACTAGTGATCGCAGCAATGACGATCATCCAAGCCCAGGCCCGGCCGGTGGCCAACTGCAGAATGTAGTCAAGAATTGCCGCGGTATAGCTCGCGTCGAGGTTCATCGGGACACCGGCCAGGTCCCAGAAGGTCAGCAGCAGCACGGTAGCTGCCGCGAGGGTCCACACCACACCGGCGCCGGCGGCAATGTTCATGGCGCGGTTGAAAGCCGGATGGCTCTGGCCCACCTCTACGCGCGCGTCGTCGACGCTGGGGCGCCGGATCTTGGTGCTGCGGGGAAGTATGACCGCGGCAAAGATCAGCGCAGCGATGGTGATTGCCATGGAGCTGTGGTGGATCGCTCGGGAGATGGGCAACGCCCAACGCACGAAAGCCCCGGGGTCTGCGAGCTGGCTGGGAGCGGCGATTCCGGTGAATAGCGCCGCGCCGAGGAAGACCAGCGCCATAACCGGGATTGCCGGTAGCAGATATCGCGATATGGAGGGTTGCTGCGGTGCCGACCTGGTCGCCGGTGGCTTTGGAGTTTGAGTGGCCATAACCTCTCCATCATCTCACTTGCATTTACCCGGCTTTGAATCGGGTAGTGGTTTTAGGCCGGTGAGGCGGTGCATCTCACACCGCCTCACCGCTTGGTAACGCTCCTACTGCTTATTTTGGGAGAATAGTTCTTCCCCCAAATATTTGCCTTCCGCGACCCCTGGGAGGATCGCGTACAACGCCGAGCCCGCGTGTGTGATCCATTCGTTGAGCGCATCGGCTTGCGCCAGGCGGCGTTGGACCGGCACAAAACTGCTCCTCGGATCGCGCTGGTACGAAGCGAATAACAACCCCGAGCTCTGGGTCTCGTGGTAGTTATAGCCGCGGCGCCACAGTACCTCATCAGCCGTTTCCGGTTTCGCCCTGGCGACATGGGCATGAGCGGCAATAGCAGGCAGCCCCAGACCGTCGACCGCTTGCAGATCCACCGGATCCGTTGGCTTCGTCCCGGACAGCGGGGAGCCGTCGCTTTGCCGTCGACCCAAGGCGAAGTCGCGTCCGGCCCGATCCACCTCGTCCCACTTGTCCAGATTCATTTCGATGCGGCGAAGCACCAAGGTGGTGCCGCCAGCGATCCAACTCGGCTCCTGGGCATCGCCAAACACCGCTAATTCGCGCGCCTCCCCGGTGGGATTGTTGATCCCGTCGAGTTGCCCGAACAGGTTTCGGAATCCCGGACCCTGGCGTACGGGGTGAGCCGCGTGCAGGAAACCGCTTTGGGCAAAGGCGGGTTCGGTAATTCCACGTAGATTCTTACGCAGCGCACGTACCGCATGGTGCAGCACGGTCGGATCTTGAGCACAGCATTGAATGATCAAATCGCTCTGGCCATAGCGCGCGTCGAGTTTCTCTCCCGCGAATGCCGGAAGCTTTCCCAAGAACGCGGATTTATACCCGAGAACGTCCAAGATGCCTTGGCCGACTCCCACCGTCACGGTCAAATCGGATGCCGCATGCGACATTTCCGGTTCGGTATCCGCAAGCACTCCCCTACCGGACATCAGCCTCTGGGCATCCGTGGACAGCATTTTGAGGATCGAACGAATCCTTTCGATCCCTTCGGAGCGAGCCAGCTCTTCAAAATGCACGTTGAATCCGAGGAATTCCGCATGAGCCTGCGGTTCGGTGAGGATACCCGCTTGATATTTGCCGTGGAAAGGTTGGAATCGCGGGTTGTGCGCAGCCGCGGTTGCCTTTGGCGCGGCACCACCGTTCTCGGCGGCGGTAGCGCGCCCAGCTCCGAAGCCCGCAAAGACGCCGCCAATGGCCGCGGCGGCCGAACCACCGAGTACTACGCGCCTAGTCGGTTGGACATTAGCCGCTGCCATCTAGTGGCCCTCGTGATCAGCATGCTCTTCGGGCGACCCGTGGTAGCTTTCGTTGGCGCCGCTGAAGTTGCGTATCGGGAACTGCACTTCAGCGCTGGAACCGTCGCTAAAGTTCAGTTGCAGCGTCGAGGTTTGCGAAGCCACCAGCTCGGTCTTCAGATCCATGTACATGAAGTGCGTGCCGCCGGGAGTCAAAACAACTTCTTCGGCTGGCTTGATGAGCAATGCACCTTCGTGCTGCGCCATCCGCGCTTCGGCTCCTTGGCCCTGCGTGTCATGGATTTCGATCACCGTGCCGTGAGTTTTATCGGTGACAGATTCAAGTTCCAGCGTTGATTCGCCTTCATTGCGCAATTCGCCGAACGCGGCGCTCATTCCATGCTCGGCGGCTTTAGCCCAGGTCTCGTTCGTGCGCAGATCTTCTGCCTGGGTACCCTGCATCTGGTCGGTGGAGCTTTGTGGTGCTACGGCCGAAGGTTCCTGGGCGCAGCCGGTCAACAGTAACGTGGTGGCCGCGGCAAGAGCGGCGGTGAGCTTGAAATACTTCATTGGTGTGTCAGCTTTCGCTAGCTCGCAAGGCTGATCCAGCAGGGCCGGCGAATCGGGCGCGCAAATGCGCGCGATAGGTCACCGGTATTAACCTGGCTCACGTCGCCTTGCGAAGATCTCATAAGGGAGGATGCTGTTGCGCGTGGGGCGCTACGGCCTACTTATTCTGGCGCGTGAATTTCACCAGTACCGCAATGGCAGCACCGAGGATAACCACGCCAATCACGACCCAAATAATCGGGTTCACCTGTGAGCCAAGTTCCTGGATCGGCTCAGGCTGCTGGTCTGCTGGTTCCGATTCAACCGGCGCGTTGTTCGCTGAGGCGCTAGCGGACTCGCGGGCTTCCTCTGCCACGTCCACGGTGAAGGAGATGCTGTCCTCGATTGGATGACCGTCAGAGGAGGCAACACGGTAGGTCAATGTGTAAGTTCCCGAGCTAAGATTCGCTTCTGGTACCACTGTGACGTTGGTGCCCTTGGTCGTGGCTTCGCTGGCGATCTTTGTCCCGTCCTCGGAGCTCAAGGCCACCACGCTGGTTTCCGCTCCAGCAAGCTGCTGCAGAACTCCGGAGAATTCCAGGACGATCTGTTCCGGTGATTCGGTCACTGTCGAACCGCTGGCTGGATCCGAGGAGATCAATTGGTCGTGGGCCGAAGCGGCGCTAACGCTGCTGAACACCGCGAAGAATGCCACGAGAATGGCGGCCGAAATTCGCGCGAGATGCGTACGGGATGACTGCTGGCTAGTGAGGGTTTTCAAGATTTTTCCTTCCAATGATCGGTGCACCACGGTGCACGATCGAAGCGTATTGATTCGTTTAGGCGAAGAGGGGCAATACGTTGGAAGGTGGCCCGCGCCGGGCCGGAAGTCGGAGCAGGACAGAGATTTGGTTCAGTACCGGTTCGATGAATGTCGCTGGTACCTGCGGGAATTCTGGAACGAGCTTTCGGGCGCGGGCCAGAATATGGCGCACCGTGCTCAACGTCAGCAGGCCGCCAATGATCGCCAAGAGCTGTTCGCCGGTATGCAATACGACAATGCTGGTCACCGCGGCCAAGATGTGGGCGTAAAGCATCGAATCGGATTGCACCGCACCGTACTGGGAAGCAATATTTCCTGCAAGCTCAACACCGTGATGGTGCCCGGCATGTTGTTGAGCCATCGGCAATGCGGCCGGCGCATGGTGCGTCATGACGGACAGTGCTAGGTGATAGAGCCCTTGGCTGAGCAGCACCACGATGCTGGTAGCTAGCAAACTGAATTTCTTGCCAAGCATGGCGATAGCAATGACCGCCGAGACGCAGGTAATCAAAACCATCACCACGAGCGAAGCTCGCGTTGGCGCACTGTGCGCGTGCGCAGCAAATGCCGTCCAGGTGCACAGGCTCGCAGCTAGCCAACCGCGCATTACGCGAGCTGCGCCGAAGTCCTTGAGCACGAAGAGCTACCGTTCAGTTGGAGTGTTTGACCCTGCAGATCGATTCTACGCTAGGTAGAACAATGTCCCAAAGGGGTTGGCGTCATTCACCGTTAAAGAATGCGAGGGCCCGATTCCTTGAAGAGAATCGGGCCCTCGGCAAAAGTCTGGGGGACTTACTTCTTGGAGACAGCAGCCTTCAGCTTCGAACCAGCGGTCAGCTTGACCGAGTGGCCAGCTGGGATCTGGATAGCTTCACCGGTCTGTGGGTTACGTCCGGTGCGAGCTGCACGATCGGTGCGCTCCACTGCCAACCAACCTGGGATCGAAACCTTCTCACCCTGGGAGATCTGGTCAACGAAAACTTCGAACAGCGCATCCAGCACACCGTTGACGGCTACCTGGGAGTTTTCGGTCTTAGCTGCAACAGCGGCAACAAGTTCGCTACGGTTCATAGCCAATGTGTGGTCCTCCTGGACTAGTGGTCCATGACCCGGCGGGCCACGGTGCCGCACGTTCGTGCGGACTTATCAGTGAGAACATATCAAATCTTTGACCCCGAAACCGACGAAAACGTGCGAATTCTGGGGATTTTTTCAACTATTTACGGTTCAAAACGCCAGACGGTCTATTTTTTAGGTTGAGGGGAAGCAAATACCGAGAATCTGGTAGTTAACGACATCGACCCGCCACCGCGAAATAAATTCGGGTAACGGGTCAATGAAATGCACAAAGTGCGCCGTGGCATTACTTCTTGGAGACAGCAGCCTTCAGCTTCGAACCAGCGGTCAGCTTGACCGAGTGGCCAGCTGGGATCTGGATAGCTTCACCGGTCTGTGGGTTACGTCCGGTGCGAGCTGCACGATCGGTGCGCTCCACTGCCAACCAACCTGGGATCGAAACCTTCTCACCCTGGGAGATCTGGTCAACGAAAACTTCGAACAGCGCATCCAGCACACCGTTGACGGCTACCTGGGAGTTTTCGGTCTTAGCTGCAACAGCGGCAACAAGTTCGCTACGGTTCATAGCCAATGTGTGGTCCTCCTGGACTAGTGATCCGCCGCCCCAATCCGGGGGCCGGATGCCGCACGCTCGCACGGGCTTACTTGAGAGAACTTACCAGCAATTACCGACAGAAGGCGCACGGATCCGCGGTTTTTACCGATATTCGGTCAAGTTACATGGTGTGAAAGTTCACTGAAGCTCAGATTTTGAATGGATCCATCCCTTGATTCGCTTCAATAAAGATCTTCCAAACGGGGTCCATAAGTCGCTTCTGTCGAGTGACTTTTGCCGGTCTGGCCAGCGAAGATTCGCCTTTTGAGAGGAATCGCGGGCCAAGATAGGTCCCCCGGGGACTTGCGGATATCCCGGGGTTAAGCGCCGCCTCCACGAGGGACACCGAACCTTCATGTTTGCCCTGCGCGAAACGGGCCTGCATTTGGTCCCGGACCCGCTTGAAATAGGGTGGTTCGTTGATTCCGGGCACTTGGAGGGTCAATCCCGAAATGGAATATCCGGGGTGTACCGCGATGGCGCGCGAAGGCCACGAAAGCTGCTTCAAGCGGTGGTCCATGGCTAGAGTGAATGCTTGAACCGCGGCCTTGGATTGGGCGTAGGCCCGATAGGCGTGGTAGCCGTGATCCAGCGCCAAGTTATTTGGGTCTGTTTTCAGCAACAGTGTGGACACCGATCCGAGGCCGATGAAGCGCATCGGTCGGCTGCGGAAATTTTCGGCGAGCTCCCCTACTAGTCGGGCGTGTCCCAAAAAGTTTGTGCTCATTGTTGACTGGTATCCCAGACTGCCGGCCACTCGGGTTGCCGGCGTGCGAATCATCCCGGCATTGGCGATCAAGATATCAAGTTCCCGGTGACGCAAAATGTTCCCAAGCGCCGTTGCAGATTCTAGGGATGAGGCTTCGAAGGGAAGATACTCTAATTTCGCCTGGGGTACACGACGTTGGATCTCTTTCATGGCCACTTCGGCCTTCGCCTCATTGCGACAGGCGAGCACCACATGGGCGCCGCTTTCCGCCAGTGCGAGGCTCGTGAAGAATCCAAGGCCGGAATTAGCGCCGGTTACGACGGCGGCTTTCCCCTCGCCGAGGCCTGCCCAACGGGCTCGATTGGCGTATACGTCGTGGTGCGGCGTTCCATAGCCTAAGCGGTCCAGGGTTCCGGCACGGGCTTCAATGCTCATGGCTCAACGCTACTATGCCTTGCTCTGCAGATCGCGATGCCACTAGCCCTGCTTACCGTGCCCTATTGCCGGTCTGTGCTCGGGATGCCATCATTATCAGGTGAGCAACAAACCGGAGAAATCGGCCCAGAACGCAGCGTTGAATGCCGCCCGCTATCAAATGGCCGCCGGCTCCGATGCGCCGGTTCCGGTAGACGAGTATGCCGAGAAAACGGGTAAGCCAAGCGTCACCGGACCGGCGCGTACACCCCTGCAATATCATGCCCAAGATGAAGCCTGGGAAGTGGCAAATAGCGCCTTGGATGAGGCTTTCGCCCGAGGAGATTTCGATAACCTGCCCTTGGCTGGCAAGAATATTGACCACATCACGGCCACTACCGATCCAGATTGGTGGTTAAAATCCATGATGCAGCGAGAGCAGCTCTCCGGTCTCGGTCCGCCGGCCTTGACCTTGCGTGTTGAAGACGAGCAGCTACACCAGACCCTAGATCGCCTGCCCACTACCGCCGCGGTACGCGAGCACCTCGCCAATTTTAATCAGCGCATAATCGACGCTCGCCGCCAGTTACTCGGCGGTCCACCGGTGGTCACCAAACTGCGCGATATCGAGGCCGAGGTGCGGGCCTGGACAGCACGCCGGACCGTCCAGAATGTTGAACCGACGCAGCAAGCGCCTACGTCGAGGCGCCGCTGGTGGTCGCGTCGCAAGTAGCTGGCGGATTAAACGACGAAGGCCGCCTCACATCCTTGCGGGATTGAGGCGGCATTCGTGCTAGAAAGCTAAAGCCGTAAGACTTTGTGGCTTACCAGGAAGACTTGGTGATGCCCGGAAGCTCACCACGGTGTGCCATGTCGCGGAAGCGAACACGGGAGATACCGAACTTCTGGAAGGTACCACGTGGACGGCCGTCAATGGAGTCGCGGTTGCGGACGCGGATCGGCGAAGCATCGCGTGGAAGCTTCTGCAGACCAACGCGTGCAGCCTCGCGGGCTTCATCGGTTGCGTTCGGGTCAACCAAGGTCTTCTTCAGTTCGAGGCGCTTTTCAGCATAACGCTCGACAATGACCTTGCGCTGTTCGTTCTTTGCGATTTTGGACTTCTTGGCCATGTCTTAGCGCTCCTCTCGGAATTCAACGTGCTTACGGACAACTGGGTCGTACTTCTTCAGAACCATGCGGTCTGGATCGTTACGACGGTTCTTGCGGGTCACGTAAGTGAATCCGGTACCGGCGGTCGACTTCAGCTTGATGATAGGACGTACGTCCTTATCCTTCTTTGCCATATTAGAGCTTCACACCCTTCGCAAGCATGTCGGCAACAACAGCGTCGATGCCACGAACGTCAATGAGCTTGATGCCCTTAACCGAAAGGGTCAAGGTCACGTTGCGGCGCAGGGACGGAACCCAGTAGCGCTTCTTCTGGATATTCGGATCGAAACGACGCTTGTTGCGACGGTGCGAGTGGGAGATGCTATGTCCGAAGCCCGGGGTAGTACCGGTTACCTGGCAAACAGCTGCCATGATCACTCCTTAGTTAGTTAGTAGTAAAATTCGGCGGTTCTCGCGCGCAGTGTCTTTACCGAAATAACGACACCACTTAGTGCGTTATGAGCCCCGCCAACCAGTGAAACACCGTTAATACTGCACACTAGGAAGGTAACCAGGCTGGGTGAGAACCAACCGAAGAGCCTTAAAGTATGTAAGTCGGTGAACTTCGCAACCGGTTGAGCAATTTCCCCGTACTCAGATGGTCGCAATATTCGGTATTACGGGCTACGCGTACCCGCTGCTCCACCGAAATGGCGGCACAACGAAACACGCGATTAACGCGCTATAAGAATATCTGGGATTGCTCAGGGAGCCAAATCGGAGGTGGAATCCGCTAAGACCCAGTGATCCGCGTCCAAAACCTTCACGACCTTGCGCGAAATCCTCGAAAGATCCTTAACGTCCTTGTCATCCAAGGTTTCAAGGAGAAGCGCACGGACGGTGGAGACATGATGCGGTGCCATCTTGACCACCGCGTCCCAACCTTCCTTGGTTAATGAGGCGATCTTCACACGCGCGTCTCCGGCAGATTGAGCACGAACTACCCATCCGCGCTTCTCCAGCTTCTTCACCACATGAGACAAGCGCGACAGTGAAGCGCTGGTGCGAGCGGCCAGATCGGTCATGGTCAGTTCACGGTCCGGCGTTTCGGAAAGCATGGCCAGCATATGGTAGTCGAAGAGAGTGATCCCTTCGAGGCCTTGAAGGTCTGAATCTAATGCGGCGGGCAGCAAGGACATCATTGTGTTCAGCCCCAGCCAGGCCTTTCGCTCTTCAGCAGAAAGCCAGACGACCTGTTCACCCATGTATTTTCACACCATTCCTCTACCGCACACGCAGTAAGTCGTTACCACATTGTGGGAATATTCTAATCGGTTGAATCCTACCCTGTCGCCTGCCGGATACTGAGGCCAGCTCCGCTCCTGCAGTACTGCAGGTAAGCGACCCCGAGCTGCCGACCCGCAGCTGAAAGGCCACGATGTTCCCGAGGGTTGGGCTCAGCGAACGTCGCAAGATATTCAGGGCCTCAATGCTTCGAGCCACGGTTCGACAGCTAATCGGAGAATATCATCGAGCGCCGAAGCGGAACCCGCGACCAGCACCTTGCCCCGGGGTTCTCAAATAACTAGTCCCAATTATCTGCTCCAACTGGCAGAGCCCGCCGGCTCCTCAACGCGGAGGAACCGGCGGACCCCGGGCAATGGTTATGCTGCCCTAGACCTGCTCTAGGCGTTTGCGCTTTCGATAGGCCATCACCTGTCCAATGACTACCACCAGCAACGCAGTGATGAACATGGCCGAACCGATGACGTTGGCTTGAGCCGGAATGCCACGTGTCGCCGCAACATAGATGAACTTCGGGAAGGTCTGGAAGGTTCCGGAGTTGAAGTTCGTGATGATGAAATCGTCAAAACTCATCGCGAAGGACAGCAACGCTGCGGCAACGATGCCGGGCACCAACAGCGGGAAGGTGACCTTCAAGAAGGCTGCCCGCGGGGTGGAGTACAGGTCGGCTGCTGCTTCTTCCAGGCGCGGATCCAGCGAAGAGACTCGAGCCCGAACTGTCACGATGACGAAGGACATGCAGAACACCGAATGCGCGATCACAATCGTGGTGTACCCCAATTCCCACCCGAGGTTCAGGAACTGGGCCAGGAGCGAAGCACCGAGAACAACCTCTGGAGTTGCCAGGGGAAGGATGATCAGCACGTCGGTCAGCTTGCGGAAGCGGAACTTGTAGCGGACCAGGCCGATAGCAATACAGGTGCCCAGCGCGGTGGACACGATCGTGGCAACCACGCCGACCTGCAAGGAATTGACCAAGGATTCGCAAACAGCCGGCGCACCGCAGGGGTTCTGCCAGTTGTCCAAGGTAAAGCCGCGCCATTCAAGGTTTGTACGTCCTGCATCGTTGAATGAGAAGACGAAGATATACGCGATCGGTACCAGCAGGTAGATGAAAGCCAGTCCAGCAATGGCGGGAATGATCCAGCGCCCTATTTTTTGTTTCATCATGGTCTCCTACATCAATTCCTTGGTTCCGAATCGTCGGATATAGATCGTGACCAGTACCAAGATCGAGAGCATCAACACGAAGCTCAGCGCCGCGGCTCCCGGGTAGTCGATGACCTTGAAGAATCGTGAATCGATGACTTGTCCGATCATCGTGGTGTTGCGGTTGTTGCCCAGCAGCGCAGCGTTCACGTAGTCGCCGGCCGCCGGGATGAAGGTCAAGAGCGTGCCGGCAAAAACACCTGGCGCAGACAACGGCAGCGTCACCCTAAAGAACGAGGTCATTGGCCCGGCATACAGATCTCCGGAGGCCTCTAGCAGTCTCGTATCTAATCGGCCAAGGTTCGCATAGATGGGAAGCACCATGAACGGCAGGAAGTTATAGGTCAAACCGGCCACCACAGCAAATGGGGTGGCGGTCAGGTGCCCATCCGCGGGCAGGATCGCAAGGAATTTCATCGTTTGTGCCACGAATCCTTCATCAGCCAGGATTTGCTTCCACGCCTGGGTGCGCAGAATGAAGCTGGAGAAAAAAGGTGCGATCAGCAGGACCAGCAAGATTCCTTGAAGCAGCCCATGCTGGCGCAAGCGCACGGCGACGAGGTACGCCATCGGATAGCCGATCAGCAGTGCCAGCACCGTAGCGATGAGCGCAAAACCGAAGGAGCGCAATAAGTCGGGCCAGTACGATCCGAGCACCGTCGCATAATTGCGGAATTCAAGTGCCGGGACGAATTCACCGATGCTGGCCCCTTCTGGTCTCGCGTACAGCGACATCGAAAGCAACACCATGACCGGAACTGCGAAGAACAACAAAAGCAGCAGCAGGCCGGGCACCACCAGATATACACCGGTTCGCCCCTTGCGTCGTTCGGCCTTGATCTCGTCGCGGCTGCGCAGATCCGCAATCTTTCCTTTCTTGGTCATCACCGTATTGCTCATGTCTTATCAACTCCGGCATCGACAAGTTCATCGCCGGCTAGTCCGAAGGAGTGTGCGCTATCCCAGCTGAGATATACGGTCTCCCCCACTTCGGCCGATTGTTGTCCACGGTTTTGCGCAAAAGTTCCGATTCGGCCAATGCCAGCGACTTCGATCAGGTATTCGGTTGTGGTTCCGGTGAACGAAACATCGATAACCTCACCGCTGAGCTCGTTGTACCCCGTCGCCTCGGCGGGCGCTTCACGGTTCAAGTGCAGCTTCTCCGGGCGCACTCCAACAACGATCTCGCCTTCGTGTTGCACTGCCCGGTCCACGGCGACGACTATTTTGTGCCCGGAGGCCGCAACTTCCAGCAGTCCGTCGCGTTCCCCGGTAACCGTTCCGCGCATGAGGTTTGATTTACCCAGGAAGTTTGCCACAAAGGCTGTTTTAGGAAGTTCGTATAGGTCGCGCGGCGCGCCCATCTGTTCGATTCGGCCCTCGTTCATCACCGCGACGACATCCGCCATGGTCATGGCTTCTTCCTGGTCGTGCGTCACGTGGATGAAGGTCAGGCCGACTTCGGTTTGAATGGATTTCAGTTCCATCTGCATCTGCCGGCGCAGCTTCATATCGAGGGCGCCGAGCGGCTCGTCAAGCAATAACACCTGGGGTCGGTTCACCAGTGCCCGCGCCAGGGCGACGCGCTGTTGCTGTCCGCCAGAGAGCTGTTCGGGGCGGCGGTTTGCCAGGTGCGCCAATTCCACCATTTCGAGCCCGGCCCTGGCTTTTTCCATGGCCTGTTTATCTTTTTTGCGTTTTAGCCCGAAAGCCACGTTTTCCAGCACCGTCATGTGCGGGAAGAGCGCATAGGACTGGAAGACCGTGTTGACTTCGCGTTGATGACTTGGCAGCGCGGTAACGTCCTTGCCGCCAATCGAAATTTGGCCTTCGCTTGGCGCTTCCAATCCGGCGATCATGCGCAAAGTGGTTGATTTGCCGCAGCCCGAAGGCCCGAGCAGAGCGAAAAATGTCCCGGAGGGAACCATGAGGTCCAGGTCTTTGACCGCAATAAATTCCGCGAAGCGTTTGGTGACGCCTTTAAGATTCAGGTCCGCGCCGTCGCTGCGCGGCAGTTCCACCTGCTTGATCGATGGCTCTGCGGTGTTGGTATTCATCACGTTCTATACCCCAATTACTTCTTGGAACTGGTTTTGGAAGTCGTTTTCTTCTTCGACCGACAGTTCTCGTTCCGTGCTTGCTTTGTTCAGGAATTCTTCGGTTGGGAATATCAGCGGATCGTTGACCAGATCCGGGTCGATTTTTTCCATTTCTTCCTGTGCCCCAACCACCGGGCACAGATAGTTGACGTAGGCTGCGACCTCTGCCGCGACATCTGGCTGGTAGTAGAAGTCCATCAGCTTTTCGGCATTTTTCTTATGAGTCGCTCCGATGGGAACCATGAAATTATCTGACCAGATCAATCCACCGCGCTCGGGCATGATGAACTCCCACTTGTTGCCCTCTTCATAGTTCAGCTGCGTGATATCGCCGGAATAAGCGATCCCGGCCAATGCATCGCCTGAGATGAGGTCCTGCTTATAGGAGTTGCCCTTAACTTGGCGGATCTGTCCGTTTTGGATGTTTTTCTCCACAATTTCGATCGCGCCGGAAAATTCGTCTTGACCCCATTGGCCCGTGATATCGATACCTTGGTCAAGGAGCAGAATCGGGATGGTATCGCGCATCTCGTCGAGTAGCGTCACCCGCCCCTTGAGCTCAGGAGCCCAGAGGTCTTCCACATTGCGTAGCCCCTTGGGGAACGCTTCCTTGTTCCATACCAGACCGGTGTAACCGGACTGCCAGGTCAGTGACTTGGTGCGTCCAGGGTCGAACCGGACATCGTTCAGGCTGGGAAGCAAATTCTTCAGGTTCGGAATATTTGCATGCTCAAGCTCCTGTACGTATCCCAGCCGAATCACGCGTTCGGTCATCCAGTCGGTGAGAACCATCAGGTCTTGGCCGATATCTTGTCCGGATGCCAGCTGCGACTGCACCTTTCCGTAGTAGGAATCATTGGAGTCGATGTCTTCTACGTACCGCACCTCCAAACCACTGGATTTCTTGAACTGTTCCAACGTTGGATAGTGCTTGGCCTTGTCGTCATAGTCCAAGTACAGGGTCCAGTTTGCCCATCGCACGAGTTCTTCGGTATCCGAAATATCTATTCCCGGGGTTAATGCTTGCGCCGGACCGCTGCTGGCCCCTTTGGTTCCGCAGGCGCCGAGCAGTCCAGCGAGCGCAAGGCCTGCCGCCCCGGCAAGCACTCCGCGTCGGCTGGCTTGTGCCTGCCCGATGGCTTGGGAAAGTCGGCCTCGTTGTTCGTTAATGGCTCGTTGGCGTGACATATATTTATCCCTAGGCTCCAATCGCGCTTTGGAATTCACTGCCGAGGGTGTTTTCCTCCTCAGCACTCAACGAACGAAAGACGTGTGCGTGGCTCAGGTCTTCGTCTGTCGGGAAGATCAGCGGGTTGTCCACCAAACTAGGATCGATCTTTTCCATTTCTTCCTTGGCGCCGACAACCGGGCAAATGAAGTTCACATAGGCTGCAACTTCCGCGGCAACCTTCGGGTCATAGTAGAAGTTCATGAGCTCTTCGGCATTGCTCTTTCGCGGTGAAGCGATGGGAACCATCAAGTTATCGCTCCACAGGGCTCCGCCTGCTTCCGGGATGATGAATTCCCATTGGTCATCGTTTTCGAAGTTCATCTGCACGATGTCCCCGGACCAGACAACGCCTGCCACCGCGTCGCCGGAGATGAAGTCCTCCTTGTAGGAGTTGCCCTTAACCTGTCGAATCTGGCCGTTGCCGATGTTTTTGCGCAGGTCATCTAGTGCCGCACCGAATTCCGCTTCGCCCCACGAACCGGTAATGTCGACGCCGTTTTCCAACATCAGCAGGCCCATGGTGTCGCGCATTTCATCGAGCACCGTGATGCGACCTTTGAGCGCAGGATCCCAAAGATCCGAGACGTTCTTCAGCCCCTTCGGGAACTTCTTCTTGTTCCAAGCGATTCCGGCGTAGCCGGTCTGCCAGGTCAGCGAATTCTTTCGCCCTGGGTCGAAGTCGACATTTTGGAGGTTCGGAAGCAAATTGGCCATATTTGGGATGTTCGCGTGATCCAGCTCTTGGGTGTATCCCTGGCGGATGATGCGTCCAGCCATCCAGTCGGTGAGCGTAATCAGGTCCTGTCCAATGTCCTGACCGGCATTGAGCTGGCCTTGCACCTTCCCGTAATAGGTGTCGTTGCCGTCGATGTCCTCGACATAATTGACGCTGATTCCGGTCTGCTTCGTGAACTGGTCAAGGGTGGGGTAGGTCTTCTCCTTGTCGTCATAATCCAGATACAAGGTCCAGTTGGCCCATTTGACCGTGGGGTCGGTTTCCGAAATGTCTTTGACGGCGGCCGCTGGCCCGTTGGAGCCACCGCCGGATCCGCCGGTGCCGCAGGCTGCCAGCAAACCGGTTAGCCCCAAGGCGCCGGCTGCCCCCAGCACGCCGCGTCGAGACATCGATCGCTGGCTCATCGCTTGCACGAGAGCTCGGATCTTTGGATCTTCAGGAAGTTGTCCTCGCGAGTGAGACATGGATCTGTCCTAACTTGAATTGTCCAAATTATCGGGTGACTGTGATGTGCCACACAACATATCAATGACGTTCATAATGTCAGTTCCTTGCTGGCGAAACAAGGGGTGGACGCAAGAATCCTTGTTAATTTCGTGTTTCCAATGCTGGAAACAAACAAAATTTCCCCCTTTCGCAACTGGATCAGTAGCTGTAGGGTCGGTGCTATACCCAAACGCTTGATGCTTTTGGGTGGCGAATACGCATCGAAAGACCTGGGAGGTCGATACCGAATGACCATGCCACCGAATGGCCACGCGACGGCGATAATCGATGAGATTTCCAAGGAAATCATCGAACAGCTGCAAGAAGACGGTCGCCGATCCTACGCGGCGATAGGCAAGGCCGTGGGCCTGAGCGAAGCAGCAGTCCGTCAACGCGTGCAGAAATTGGTGGACAGTCGAGCCATGCAAATTGTGGCGGTAACCAACCCATTGGAGCTGGGTTTCACCCGGCAAGCAATGATCGGAATTACCGCTTCAAGCGACATCAACGGGACCGCGGACCGCATCGCAGCAGTTCAAGAAGTGGACTACTGCGTGGTGACCGCAGGAAGCGCCGACATCCTGGCCGAAGTCATTTGTTCCAGCGATGAAGACCTCCTCCGCGTCATCAGCAAGATCCGCGGCACCGAAGGCGTCGTCAGCACGAATACGTACACGTACCTTTCTTTGAAAAAACAGGAATACAACTGGGGAACACGATGAGTACAACTCCACGCGGTACCGATCGCCAGCAGGCAGCTCGCGATCATCTTTGGATGCATATGGCCCGCCACTCAGGCCTTCACAACGGTGGCAATGTGCCAATTATTTCCCGCGGCGACGGGCATAAGATCTATGACGATCAGGGCAAGGAGTATATTGACGGGCTCTCGGGACTGTTCGTGGTCAACGCCGGACACGGGCGCGCCGAGCTTGCGCAAGCGGCCGCCAAACAGGCCGAAAAGTTGGCGTTTATGCCGCTTTGGTCCTACGCGCACGAACCGGCAATCGACCTGGCCGAGCGGCTAGCGCATTATGCACCGGGAGATCTGAACAGGGTCTTCTTCACCACCGGTGGCGGTGAAGCGGTGGAGTCGGCTTTCAAGCTTGCCAAGCAACATTTCAAGATGAAGGGCCTGCCGGGAAAAACCAAGGTCATTTCGCGGGCCTTGGCCTACCACGGCACACCGCAAGGTGCGTTGGCGATTACTTCCTTGCCGGATATGAAGACACCCTTCGAACCGCTGGTTCCGGGAACCTTCAGGGTTCCGAATACCAACTTCTACCGAGCACCCGAAATGTTTGCCGACAATGAAAAGGACTTCGGGCTGTGGGCGGCGGAAAGAATCCGCGAGGCTATCGAGTTCGAGGGCCCCGACACCGTCGCGGCGGTTTTCTTGGAACCGGTCCAGAACTCCGGCGGTTGCTTCCCACCGCCTCCGGGGTACTTCGATCGCGTACGCGAAATCTGCGATGAGCACGATGTGCTACTCGTTTCAGACGAAACCATCTGCGCATTCGGCCGCATCGGCTCGATGTTCGCTTGCAATGACTTCGGCTACGTTCCGGACATCATCACCTCGGCGAAGGCGCTCACCAGCGGTTACGCACCCCTGGGCGTCATGGTGGTTTCGGACAAGCTCTTCGAGCCATTCACCAAGGGCGACACCACGTTCTATCACGGTTATACCTTTGGCGGTCACCCGGTGGCGGCAGCCGTTGCTATGGCAAACCTCGACATTTTCGAGCGCGAGGGACTCAACGACAATGTCAAGAACAATGCCGAGAATTTCAAGTCGACGCTGGACAAACTCAAGGACCTGGATATCGTCGGTGACGTTCGCGGTGCCGGGTACTTCTACGGGATCGAACTGGTCAAGGACAAGAGCACCAAGGAGACCTTCAACGATGAGGAATCCGAACGGCTGCTCCGCCAGTATCTCTCCCCTGCGTTGTGGGAGGCCGGGCTGTACTGCCGCGCCGATGACCGAGGAGACCCAGTCATCCAGCTTGCGCCCCCGCTAACCATCGCGCAACCGGAATTCGATGAAATTGAATCGATCTTGCGTGCGGTACTTTCTGAGGCCTCCAACAAGATCTAGTCGGCCCCAGGACAATAGGCTCCAAACTGGATATAGCGATCGGTTCCGTCAAGGAGCCGGTCGCTATATTCATCTGGAAGTCAGCTCTATCGGTGCGCCGCCGCTCGTGCCGCAGCCAACCGATTGAGCGCCAGTGCGCCGACTAGCAGTCCGAAGTCGCGCAAGGCAACGTCAAAGTACCCGGGCAGGATCAGCAGGTTCACGATGATTCCCAGCAGCCAGAGGCTCACCACGAGAGAACCCAGTTTTGGCCGCAGAGCCACCAAGATGCCGGCGGCAATTTCCACGATACCGACGGCGTACATGAATTGTTGGGCCGACACCGGAATGATGTCGGTGGCCAATGGTGCGAGGTAAACCGTCCAGTCGGTGAGCAAGTTGAAGAACTTGTCCAAGCCGAACAAGATCGGGGCCACCGTAAAGATTGTGCGCAGCAGCACGAACGCCTGATGCTCCAGTGCGCGCGAGCGGACTTCCGCTGCGCTCATAGCCGTCGAAGCCATGTCCACCCCTCCTTTCTAAAATCAGATAATCTTATTTTAGAACCCCGCACTCTCTAAGTCAACAAAAACCAATTTTAGATTTACACTTAACTTATGCAGTTCTTTCCCCGCAAACGTTCGGTCCAGGCGGTCTCCGCATTAGCCGACCCGCTCCGCGCGAGAATCTACGAATTCCTCTCCCGCTCCGCGGAGCCGGCCAGCCGCGATGCGGTGGCGCAAGCGCTGGAACTGCCGCGAAATACGGTGTCATTTCAGCTTGAACGGCTGGTCAAAGAGGGCCTGCTGAGCTATGAGTTTCGCAAGCTGCGCGAAAACACCGGCCCCGGCTCGGGACGTCCCGCAAAACTGTATTCACCCGTTGCCCGGGAGATCGAGGCAAGCGTCCCGCACCGCGAATACACGCTGGCCGCTCAAATTATGGCCAAAGCCATCGAACGGGCAACACTGGAACAACGGCCGATCAATGAATTGCTCGCCGAAGTCTCGCGCGAAACCGGACGGGGTATCGCGGCCTCCAAAGACTCCCTGCAACAGACCCTGACCAATGGCGGCTATCTGCCACAGACGGATACCGCAGGCTCAATTCACCTCACCGATTGTCCCTTCCACCAGCTTTCGGCACAGCACCGGGACACCGTATGCCTGATGAACCGCGAGCTCTTAGCGGCGCTCCTCGAATCCGGCGATGCCCCTTATCGTGCCTGTCCGGTCACACCAGAAACCGGGCATTGCTGTGTACGTTTGGACCCGCTGACCTAGCGAGAGGCAATGCTAGGGCTAGGCCTTGCAGCATTTTCGCTTCATGCTCCGTGGTGCTCGCCGGCCAGCAGCCATCGGTGCTGTTCGACTTCTTCATCGAGTGGCGGTACCTCTTCTGCACACCAAGGCACGCCCCCTTTCTTGTCTGCTAGTTCAGGGCTAGGCTTGGGCCAACCAAAGGACAGGCGCAGATGCCACCAGGGCAAAACGCGCCTGGAGTGCAAAGGATCTGCCATGTGCCCGAATCCGGAACCATCAAGCGCAAGCATCGACGCGGCCCAAGCCCGAGAAGTTGCCGAGACATCTCGCGAGCAAGGCTGGGAACGGCCTAGTTTCGCCAAGGGCCTCTATATGGGTGAGGTTGATTTCTCGCTGATCACCCCAATGCCAGTTCCGGACCCGAAGGCCGCGGCGCGCGGAGAAAAATTCCTTGCCGAGCTGAAAACCGTGCTGGATGGCTTCAACGTTTCCGGTATTGAAGAAGACGCACGCGTACCGGATGAATACATAGCCGCGCTCCGGGAAGTGGGCGCGTTCGGCATGAAAATCCCTGAGGAATACGGCGGGTTGGAACTGAGCTTGCTGGATTATGGGCGCGCCTTGATGCGCGTCGGTTCGGTGTCCCCCGCACTCGGCGCGCTGCTTTCGGCGCACCAATCCATCGGCGTCCCAGAGCCCGTGAAGCGCTTCGGCACGGATGCCCAGAAACGCGAATACCTGCCACGCTGCGCGGCAGGGGAAATCAGCGCCTTTCTCCTGACCGAGAACGATGTCGGCTCCGATCCGGCGCGCTTGGGCACCCACGCGACGTTGAGCGAGGACGGTACGCATTATCTTCTGGAAGGTTCGAAGCTCTGGACCACCAATGGCGTAGTGGCAGACCTGCTGGTGGTGATGGCAGCGGTGAAGCCCCACGAAGCCTGCGGAACCGAGCCGGCAGGACGAGGCGGGATCACCGCGTTTGTCCTCGAGGCGAACTCTGCGGGCATCACGGTGGAAAACCGCAACGCATTTATGGGGCTACGCGGGATTGAAAACGGTGTCACCCGTTTCTCCGCCGTCAAGGTACCGGTGGAGAATCGGCTGAGCAAAGAGGGCTCGGGGCTGAGAATCGCGCTGAGCACCTTGAACACCGGACGGTTGTCAATTCCCGCGATGTGCGCGGGCGCCGGGAAATGGGCAACAAAAATTGCTCGCGAATGGTCCGCAGCCAGGGTGCAATGGGGCCACCCCGTGGGCAAGCACCAGGCGGTGGTCGCCAAGCTCTCCTATATGGCGGCAAGCACCTACGCGCTGGAGGCGGTCTTTGAACTGAGCGCGAGCCTCGCCGATGCGGGAATGAAAGATGTCCGCATCGAAGCGGCGCTCGCCAAGCTCTACAGTTCCGAAGCCGCCTGCAAGATCGCCGATGAGCTCATTCAGATCCGCGGGGGCCGTGGCTTCGAAACCGCCGCTTCCCAGGCCGCCCGGGGCGAACGGGCGGTCCCGGCCGAGCAGCTGCTGCGCGACCTGCGCATCAACCGCATCTTCGAGGGCTCCACCGAAATCATGCACCTGTTGATCGCCCGCGAGGCGGTTGACGCTCACCTCCAAGCCGCCGGGGCATTGGCGCAGAGCGATGCCACGCTGGAGGAAAAGGCCCGAGCCGCCATGGAGGCCTCCGGCTTCTATGCCCGCTGGCTGCCAAAGCTGATGGTCGGAGCCGGTACCGTGCCGGGGTCCTTTTCGGACCGGGGGCCGCTGGCCAAGCACTTGCGGTATATCGAACGCAGTTCACGCCGCCTGGCACGCCAGACCTTTGCCGGAATGGCGAGGTGGCAGTCCGGCATGGAGAAACAGCAGGTATTCCTGGGACGCATCGTGGACATCGGCGCCGAGCTGTTCGCCATGTCCGCAACGATCACCAAGACCTTGTCGCTCCACGATTCGGGCGCCGCCCAAAGATTCTCTGCCGAAACCCTGGCCCAGGCATTTTGCGAACAGGCGACCAAACGCTGCGAAGAGCACTTCAGCCACCTGTGGAGCAATACCACGCACCGTGACGAACAGGTTGCCGCCAAGCTATTGGATGGTGACTTCCAATGGCTCGAAGAGGGCGTGCGTGACGTCTCGGAAGGCACCGGCCCGTGGATCGCCGAATGGTCCGCGGAACCTCGCGAGGATGTCCGCAGACCCTACGGCGCCGCCGCGCGGCGCCCCAGCGCGGACTAGCTGCGGGAGAACTCCGAAGCGCGTCGCACCTGGTCCTCGCTGAGCCGAATTCCGGTGTACTTCTCAAATTGCGCCGCCGCTTGCAAGGCGATGACCTCGGCACCGGTAATGACCTGTTTCCCCAGCTGTTCTGCGGCGCGGATCAACGGTGTCTGCGCCGGAAAAGCTACCACGTCGAAGACGGTTTCTGCGGCCGCTAGATGGGGTAATTCGAAGGCCAGCTCCTGCTGGTGCGGCCCGTCCATGCCCAACGGGGTCACATTCACCAAAATATCGTGCCCTGGTTCGGGGTCGCCAACCTGATGGCGGTAGCCATACTTCGTGGCCAGTTCCTTTCCACTAGCTGCGTTGCGGGCCAGCACCGTCAAGTTTTCGAATCCCGCGTCGCGGAATGCTGCGACGACCGCCTTCGCCATGCCTCCGGATCCCCGGACCAGCACCGAGGCGTTCGGGTTCAGCCCGTGGTGGGTTATCAACTTCGCTATGGCTTCGTAGTCGGTATTCGACGCGCGAAGCACACCCTGGTCATTGACGATGGTGTTCACCGATTCTATGGACGCTGCCGAGGGCTCGATGACGTCCACGAGCTCCATCACATCTTCTTTAAACGGCATTGAGACGGCACAACCGCGGATGCCCAAGGCCCGAACCCCGGCGATGGCACCGTCCAGATCCTGGGTAGCAAACGCCTTGTAGATGAAGTTCAGCCCGAGTTCCTCGTAGAGGTAGTTGTGGAATCTCGTGCCGAGATTCGAGGGACGCTCCGAGAGCGAAATGCACAGGGTCATATCTTTGTTCAGTATGGGCATGGGTGCTCCGTTTCTCCGCTGGCCTCGTGGTGGGTGCAACTGCCGGATCCAGTTATCCGTGCATTCGATACCAAAGCAACGCTACCTGCAAGCTGGCTCGGGATTCTGCAGAATCCAGCGATACCCCAAGCTTCTCTTCGAGCTTCGCCAATCGGGCATACAGGGTTGGCCGCGAGAGGTAGCCCTGTTTGGCCAACGCGCTTTTGTTGCCTGCATGCTCCAGATATAGCTGAAGCAGCTCCAGGCCGGATTCATCTGGCGGGTTCAGCAGCCCGGATAGTTCGGTCAGCGCGAAGCTGCGCATGCGCGCATCCTGGCCCATGGCCGAGAGCACCCCGCGCAAGCGCAGGTCCGCGAAGCGGTAGTAGGGCCGGGCTCGGGTCGGGAGGTTGGGAACGATCTCCGCGACGAGGGCCGCCTCTTCCAACCGGCGAGCGCTCGCGCTGATGCTCGTTTCTTCGGCCGCCACCCCGACGGCGACCTGGGCGGAGAGCATCTCGGTCAGCTGTCGGGTGAACCGCTGCAGCGAGTTTTCCACCAGCTGCTTCGCCGCGACGGGGAGAATGACCCCGAGGTATCCGGAGCGCAGCGATCCGGCGAGCACTCCCAGACGCATATTCTCGGCCACCTGGTCTACGACTTCCAGCACTTCTCGTTCGCGGAGCTGGATGTCCGTGGGGCTGTGGGCCTCCCCCACGGCCAGCGAGACCACCAGCGGGACATAGTGCGCTCCGGCATCCAGGCCAAGAGACTCGGCCCGTACGGCCACTTCCTTGTCGGTGTAGGATTGGTGCTGCTGCAGCTCGTGCAGCATCGAGGTGCGGGCCTGGTAGAGAAGTTCGCGCTGGTCGCGGCCGGCTAATCGGGCGATGGTCAAGGTTTGGCCCGCCCGCTCCAAGACCAGGGCGGCGTTGTGCTCGTCCTCGAGCTCGGCCGGAACCACCAGCCTGCCCCATCGGCTGCGGACCGCGCCGACCGGGGTTTGCAGCCAGCTTTCGGCGCCGTGGCCACGCCCGGTCTGTTCGGCGTATCCGACGAATTTCGAGCGATTGATCCAGTGTTCCAGCACCGATTCGGCCCCGTATCCGGCACCGGCGTGGGCGAGCACATGGTGGCGGACATCTTCCAAGACCACCGGAGCCTGCAAAAGCTCCGCCGTGCGCTCAACGATGCGCTGTTCATCGGCTTCATGCAGCGAAAGCTCGGTATAGATCTCGTGGACGTTTCGGGAAAATTGCACCGCGGCCAGCTGTTCCGCCACGAGACGCTCGTGGATGACCTCGGTAATCTCCACGAAACGCACTTTCTTGCGCAACCGGATCACCGGCAGCGCCAGGGCATTCACCGCTTCGGCCAGGCGTGCGCCGATGCCGGCATCCGCGCCGCCGGGATCCTCCAGCAGTTCCACCACCACCCCGGCCGCTCCGGAATCCTCCAGCTTGGTCATGAACGCACGCAGCCGCTGCACGCTGGGCTCCACATTCCGCAAGGTGGTGAGCACGACTTCGCGGCCGAAGAGCAGATCGACGTTCTCTGCCGACTCGGTGACATGCACCCAGCGCAGGCGCACATCGAGGTTCTTCTCCCCCGAAAGGACCAGCGGTTCGGCGTTCTGCACGACCTTCAGCGCCAGCACGTCGGCCATGGTCAGGGAACCAGTTGTTTCAGCACTCATCCGTCAACCTTTACAAAGCGTAAGACCTTCCGCCTAAATCATGACACATCGCTTGTGTTACTTGTCATATTGGTGGCGCAAGATGGAATCAGATAACCACGAACGCACTTGAAGGGACTTTCTCATGACGACTACGATGACCGAAACTCTGCAGCACTGGGTCAATAACGCACCGTTCTCCGGCGAAGGCGACACCCGCACCGGCAAGGTCTACAACCCTGCCACCGGCGAGATTGCCCGCGAAGTCGCCTTGGCGTCCAAGAACACCACCGAAGCCGCCATCGCCGCAGCCCACGCAGCATTCCCCAAGTGGCGCGATACTTCGCTGGCCCGCCGCACCGCGATCATGTTCAACTTCCGCCAGCTGCTCGCCGAGCGCAAGGGCGAGCTGGCAGCCATCATCACCGCGGAGCACGGCAAGGTGCTCGATGACGCACTGGGTGAAGTGGCCCGCGGCATGGAAGTTGTCGAGCTGTGCTGCAACGCCCCCTACCTGCTCAAGGGCGAATACTCGGAGAACGCCTCCACCGGTGTGGACGTGCAGTCCCAGCGCCAGCCGGTCGGCGTTTCCGCCATCATTTCCCCTTTCAACTTCCCGGCCATGGTGCCGCTGTGGTTCTTCCCGGTCGCCATCGCCTCGGGCAACGCGGTAGTGCTCAAGCCTTCGGAGAAGGATCCCTCCGCGGCCCAGTGGATGGCCGAGCTGTTCGCCGAGGCGGGCCTGCCAGAGGGCGTGCTCAATGTGGTGCACGGTGACAAGGAGTCCGTGGACACGCTGCTGAACGATCCGCGCATCGCTTCGGTGTCCTTCGTCGGCTCCACCCCCATTGCCCAGTACGTCTACTCCACCGGCACCGCCAACGGCAAGCGTGTCCAGGCCTTCGGCGGCGCCAAGAACCACATGCTCGTGCTGCCCGACGCCGATCTGGATCTGGCCGCGGACATGGCCATCAACGCCGGCTTCGGCGCGGCCGGCGAGCGCTGCATGGCGATCAGCGTGGTGGTGGCGTTGGAGAACATCGCCGACGAGCTGGTCGCCAAGATCGCCGAGCGCGCCAAGAACCTGCGCGTGGGCGACGGCACCCGCGGCTGCGATATGGGCCCGCTGATCACCGGCGAGCACCGCGACAAGGTCGCCGGCTACATCGAGGCGGGCATCGAGTCCGGCGCCTCGCTGGTGGTCGACGGCCGCACCGGGGCGCTGGACGCGGACGGCAACGGCTTCTTCCTGCACCCCACCTTGTTCGACAACGTCGGCACCGACATGTCCATCTACACCGATGAGATCTTCGGCCCGGTGCTCTCGGTGGTCCGCGTGGATACCTTCAACGAGGGCATCGAGCTGATCAACGCCTCGAAGTACGGCAACGGCACCGCGATCTTCACCAACGACGGCGGCGCCGCGCGCCGCTTCGAGAACGAAATCCAGGTCGGCATGGTGGGCGTGAACGTGCCCATCCCGGTCCCGGTGGGCTACCACTCCTTCGGCGGCTGGAAGGCCTCGCTGTTCGGCGACCAGCATGCCTACGGCCCGGAGGGATTCAAGTTCTTCACCCGCAACAAGGTGATCACCAAGCGCTGGCTGGACCCGAGCCACGGCGGAATCAACCTCGGCTTCCCGCAGAACGACTAATTTTCCCCGCGTGCCCACGTGGTTTGAGTAGAAGGATCTAGATTCATGACCGAACAGCTCACCGCCGACATCTCGGCGGAAGAGATCGAAGCAGGCAAGCGCGCCTACCAGCTGGACCGCGACCACGTCTTCCATTCGTGGCAGGCGCAGGGACCGTTCAACCCGATGACCATTCTGAAGACGCAGGACTCCTACGTCTGGGATGGCGAAGGCCGGAAGCTGATCGACATTTCCAGCCAGCTGGTCAACACGAATATCGGCCATCAGCACCCCAAGGTGATCGCGGCCATCCAGGAGCAGGCCGCGAAGATCGCGACCATCGCCCCGCAGCATGTCAACGATGCGCGTTCCGAGGCGGCCCGGCTCATCGCCGAGCGCACCCCGGGAGACCTGAATCGGATCTTCTTCACCAACGGCGGGGCCGACGCGGTGGAGCATGCCATCCGCATGGCTCGGCTGCACACCGGAAAGCACAAGGTGCTCTCCGCCTACCGTTCCTACCACGGCGGCACGCAGCTGGCGATCAATGCGACCGGCGACCCGCGGCGCTTCGCCTCGGACCATGCCACCGACGGGGTAGTGCATTTCTTCCCCGCCTACCCCTACCGGTCCTACTTCGGCTCAACCAGCGAAGCGGAGGAAACCGAGCGGGCGCTGAAGCACCTGGAAGACACCATCGTCCTGGAGGGCGCCTCGACCATCGGCGCGTTGATCCTCGAATCCATTCCGGGCACCGCCGGCATCTATATGCCGCCGGCCGGCTACCTGGCCGGGGTGCGCGAGCTGACCCGCAAGTACGGGATCGTGTACATCGCCGACGAGGTGATGGCGGGATTCGGGCGCAGCGGCCAGTGGTTCTCGGTCAACCACTGGGGCGTCACCCCGGATCTGCTGACCTTCGCCAAGGGGGTGAACTCGGGCTACGTGCCGCTGGGCGGCGTGGCGATCAACGACGAGATCTTCGAGACCTTCCGCGAACGCCCCTACCCTGGCGGCTTGACCTACTCGGGCCACCCGCTGGCCTGCGCGGCGGCGGTCGCTACCATCCACGCGATGGAGGACGAGTCCATGGTGGCCAATGCCAAGCGCCTGGGCGATGAGATCATCGGCCCGCGGCTGGCGCAGTTCGCCGCGCAGCACCCCTCGGTGGGCGAGGTCCGCGGAGCCGGGGTGTTCTGGGCCATCGAGTTGGTCAAGAACCGTGAAACCCGCGAGCCGCTGGCGGCCTACGGCGGCTCCTCCCCCGAGATGAACGAGGTGGTGGCCGCGGCCAAGGCTGCCGGGCTGCTGCCCTTCGCCAACTTCAACCGGCTGCATGTGGTTCCGGCACTGAACATCCCGGACGATGTCCTGGTCGAAGCCCTGGACCGGCTGGAGCAGGCGCTGGTTGTCGCCGACAAGTTCGTGACCGGCTAGCCATGAGTTGTATCGGGCCCGGCGGGAGAGCATTATGCGCTCCCGCCGGGCCTTTTTAACACCCCCCCACCCCCTCTCGAGCCAAGGACGTCCCAGTGATCCCCGGAGAAGCCAACCAGTCCAGCAAGCAGCTATTAGACGCGCATCCACAGGCCTCGATACGTCCGGAAGACTGCCAACGGGCAAGCATCGACCGCTCGGGATATCTCCCGGAATCCTTCGCGGACGGCGTGGTTTTTGCCCGGAGCACCGCGGACGTGGTGCTGGCCATGGAGCTGGCCAGCAAGTTCGGGGTGAAGATCGTGCCGCGTGGCGCCGGAACCGGTTTGGCGGCCGGCGCAACGGCCCGGCGCGGCGAAGTGGTCCTGGACGTCTCGAAAATGGATCGGATCATCTCCATCGATCCCGTCGAGCAGATCGCGGTGGTTCAGCCCGGCGTCATCAATGCGGCGGTTAATGCCGCCGCCGGTGAGCTCGGCCTGTTCTATGCCCCGGATCCGGCAAGCACCGCCATCTGCTCCATCGGTGGAAATATTGCCACCAACGCCGGGGGCATGTGGTGCGCCAAGTACGGGGTGACCCGCGAATCGGTTTTGGCCCTGACCGTGGTGCTCCCCGATGGGCAGCTGCTGCGCACCGGGCGCCGCACCATCAAGGGCGTGGCCGGCTACGACATGAATGCCCTCTTCATCGGCTCCGAGGGAACCTTGGGCATTGTGGTGGAAGCCGTGCTGCGCCTGCGCCCCAAGCCGATTCGCACCGCGACCGCCGCCGCTTATTTCCCCGATGAGTCCCGCGCCGCGCAGGCCGCGGCGGCGATTATTTCCGCTCGGCTGCAGCCTTCGGTTTTGGAACTCATGGACGGGCCCAGCCTCTGGGCCATCGATGGCGCCCTGGGCACCGGGCACCGGGAGCTAGGTGGCGCCCTGCTCCTGGCGCAAACCGACGGGTTCGGCGCCGAACTGGAAATGCAGGCACTGGTGGAGGCCATTATGCCGCTGGCCTCGCGCATCGACCGCGCCGAGGACGAAGCGCAGGCGGCTCAGCTGATGGAAGCACGGCGCCAGGCGATCCCCAGCATGGAGCAGCTAGGTACGGTATCGATCTGCGACATCGGGGTGCCACGCAGCAAACTCGCCGAGGCGCTGGCCGGCCTGGCCGAAATCGGCGAGCGGCGCGGCGTGCGCATCTTCACCATCGCCCATGCCGCAGACGGCAATCTGCACCCGGTCATCGTGGTGGATCCGGGGCAGTCCATCACCTCAGGGGCGCCCAAGGCGGCACTGGCCGACATGTTCCATCTGGCCCAACGCTTGGGCGGCACGCTGACCGGCGAGCACGGCATCGGCCTGCTCAAGCAGGATTGGCTCGAGGAAGAAATCGGGTCGCGTTCGCTGCGGTTGCAGCATTCCATCAGGCAGGTATTCGATCCGCAGGGAATCCTCAACCCCGGCAAGGGGATCTAGGCGCGTGCTGCCCGGCGCCCACAAGGGACCGGTCCCCACTCATTGGACGATCTACTGGTGTTTAATACCTCTGGTCAGCTAGCGTATCTTTGGCTAGGATCGGACCATGGAGATGCTGGGATACGAACCGATAGATTTTCTGCGGCCACTGGTTTATTTTGGTGTCGCGGTGACCTTGGTGCTGATCTGCTTCCCCACGCTCATCCACGGGCTGATCCGCCGCGGCGACTTCCAGCGGAAGCCCGACGGGCTGCAAACCTATGCCTTGAAGTCTTCGATACGCACCGAACTGATCGTTGCCGGTGCCTCCGGCTTGCTTGCCATCGTGTGCACGATCGTCGCCGCCAGCGGCTATTTCACCGCCATGAAGCACCTCGAGGCGAACATTGCGCTGAAGTACGAGCCGACAAGCCTGGATCTGGGCTATTGGAATGGTTCCTGGGCTACCACCAGCTTGGTGCTGCCCGACGGCACGTCGTTCAGCGACGTCGTCGTCGAGGTTCGTGAGGCCGGGGAACCATTTATCGAGGAGATTTGGTACCACGAGCGCAAACAAGGTAACCAGTAGTCTCTTTCAAGCTAATGTATATGCAATACTGATCCCCGGATCTAATTTGCGCACCGCGCGCGACGTCAAGCCGCAAAGGGGAATGAACACGATGATGGGTATGAATGGTGCACCGGCGGGTGATCCGTTCCAGCCTCACCTCGAGTGGGGCCTGAAGGCTTCCTTTGTGGGCTATATTTCTTCGCTTCCCGACGGCCGTATCGAAGCATCCAACGGGGTGTGGCAGGTTGGCAATAACCTCGCGTTCCCGGTCGCCGTGGACGCCGAATCCCCCGAAGGCGAGCTGCGCTTCAACGGCCGTGTCTCCTTCGTGGGCCATGGCGGAATGATGAAGCTGGACCTCATCGAACCGCGCATCGAAGAACACGATGATTTGGTCCTGCTCAGCGTCGCCAACGAAAACGGCGAGCGCCTGCCCATCGCCGAACTGGTCGAAACCGCCGTGTCCAATGCCTTCGGTCTGGTCAAAACCCGCTTCGCGGCATCACTGACGGAACAGGGCTCGGCCCTGTTCAACGGACAGTACAAGTCCGGCCAAGACATGGAACCGGTTGAGGTCGTCTTGCGCGGCTAGCGGGCAGGCACCACATGCTTCAAAGGGTCCGCAGCTCCTTGCCGGAGTTGCGGACCCTTTGCGCTTTTTTATCAGCCCTTGATCAGCTGCGGCTGAGCCAGTGCCTTGAGCCCATCCAGCCCGAATTCCAAACCATAGCCGGACTGCTTGGCCCCGCCGAACGGAATGCGCGGATCGATAGTGCCGTGCGAATTGATCCAGACCGTGCCGGCCTGGATCCGTGCCGCTACGGCAAGAGCCTGCTCGCGATCCGAGCCCCAGACCGAAGCGCCCAGTCCGGTCTCCAACGAGTTAGCGTGGGTTATGGCTTCTTCCACGTTCTTAACCTTGACAATCGGCAAGGCCGGACCGAACTGCTCCTCGGTGACCAGAGGATTTTGCGGATCGATATCTGCCACCAGGGTGGTTGGGTAGAAGTATCCGGCAGCTTCGCTGTCCGGGTCGGCCCCCAGCAGCACCGTCGCACCGGAGTCCACCGCACTCTGGACCAGGTCGGCGACGATCTTATATTGGGCCTTATTCTGCAGCGGGCCGAGGACGTTGTTCTCATCAAGGCCCACGCCCATTGGCATCTTGGCGGCCACCTCGGTCAAGGCCTGGCAGACCTGCGCGTAGATGGATTCCGGGACGTACAGGCGCTTCAAGGCGGCACAGGTTTGGCCGGTGTTGATGAATGCGCCCCAGAACAGATCCTCGGCGATGGCCTTCGGATCGGCGTCCTCCATGACGATTCCCGCATCGTTTCCACCCAGCTCGAGGGTCAGCCGCTTGACGGTGTCGGCCGAAGAGCGAATGATCGCCTTTCCTGTCGGGGTGGACCCGGTGAACATGATCTTATTGATCTCTGGGTGGGCGGAGAGCTTCTCTCCTACTTCACGGCCACCGGCCACTACATGCAGCACATCCGCTGGCAAGACCTCGTTGAGGACATGCCCCAAGGCCAGCACCGACAACGGGGTGTATTCGCTTGGCTTCATGACCACGGTGTTGCCCATGCGCAGCGAAGGCGCCAGCTGCCAGATGGAGATCATCATCGGCCAGTTCCACGGTCCAATGGCGCCCACCACGCCTAGGGCACGGTAGTGTTTGGCGGCGTAGGTTTCCCCGTCGTCCACCACGACCTCCGGCTCCACCTCATAGGCGGTGGCGGCGCGCAGCCAAGCCGCGCATCCTCCAATTTCGAAGCGAGCGTTGGGACCGTTTAGCGGTTTGCCCTGTTCCCGGGAAAGCAGCTCGGCCAAGGCCTCGGCGTTGGCTTCGATGCGATCCGCGGCCAGGTTCAGCAGACGATTGCGCTCTTCGTGGCCGAGTGCGTCCCATGCAGGTTGTGCAGTTCGGGCGGCGCTCACCGCGGCGTCCAAATCTGCCACGCTGCTTTGGGCTACCCGGCCGACGAGCTCTCCGGTGGCCGGGTCAAAGATTTCGGTGCCGCCGGAAGCCGGCTGAATAGCGGACAGCAGTTCCTGTGCGTTGGAGTATGACATTGAGATCTCCCTTGGTTAGTTCAGAGTTGTTTCATGGATTTTAGATTGAGCAGACTTATTCCGGATCTTTCGCACCCACCAAGAAAGCAGGAAGCCGAGGATACCGGGCACAATGACTATTGCTTGCAAGATATAGGGCAACGCCCCTGGTTCCTCCAAGCCGATCAGAACATCGAAGTTGATGACGATCTGGACAAAGACAAAGCTCAGCGCCAGCCCGGCAGCAATTGGGGCGATAACACGGGTGAGCAGCGAATCTGCCGTACGGTTCCTGGCGAAGTATCCGCACACCGCGAATGAAGTCAGCGCCATCAGCAGCACCAGCCCGAAGGCGGCGGAGTTTGTCATCCAAGTGAACATGGTGAAGACGATAAATATCGGGTCCTTGCCGGCGGAGACCACCGCAAATACCACGATCACCAGCAAGGCAAGCAATGACTGGGCCTGGGAACCGGCGACCGGCGCGTGGGTTCGGCGTGAGGTCTTCGCGAGGAACTTCGGCAAGGCGCCACCGCGGCCCATGGAGTAAAAGTAGCGTGCCACCACGTTGTGGAAGGCAAGCAGCGCGGCGAACAGGCTGGTGATGAACAGCAGGTTAGCGATGTCAACGAACCAGCCCGGCGCATGGGCACCGAGGAATACGAAGATCAGATCGGGTCCGAATTCTGCCGAGGCCGCGGCGACATTTCCCTGCCCCTCGCCCACGGCAACGGCCCACGCGGAGAAGGCATAGAATACTGCGATGATCGTGACGGCAATCAGCGTGGCACTGCGGGCCGTGCGCTTTGGATCCTTGACCTCTTCGTTGTAGATAGTTCCAGACTCGAACCCCATGAATGCCGCGATGCTGAACGCCATGACCGCGCCCATGCCCGGCGCCATCGCGTCACCGACGTTGAATGCAGCGTTGAATTCTGGTGCTTCCGGAGCGACCGCGAAGGTCATCGCGTCATAAACAATGACCACGAGGAATTCCAGCGCGACGACGAATCCAAGAATTTTGACGGAGAAATCGACCCGGTTCATACCCAGCGCACCGACCAGAATCCAAGCGACTAGCGCCATAACCCACCAAGGGATGGTGGAGCCTAAGAGGCCGGAAGCGAAGGAAGCCGCCGCGAACCCGAAGAGCCCATAGATGCCGATCTGCATGAGGTTGTAGCTGACAACCGCGACCATAGCCGCGCCGACGCCGGCGGCTTGGCCCAGGCCTCCGGCGATATACGCGTAGAAGGCGCCCGCGTTAGGTATATGCTGGCTCATCGCGGTGTAGCCGATGCTGAAGATCAGCAGGATAATTCCCAGAATGACAAATGACAGCGGCACCGAATCCATGCCGGTCACCGCATAGTTTGTCGTTACGCCGCCGGCGACAACCGTCAGCGGTGCGCTGGCCGCGATAATCATGACTACCAGTGCTGGCACCGATAAGGTGCGTTGTTCGAGTCCCATTGGTTTCCCCACTCAATCTATCGATATCTCAAGGATCCATGGCGGGGTTCACATTCACGTTGCCGTTGCGTGCAGGGCTCTTGCCCATGCGCGCATACGATGGCTCAGGCCAACGCCTTGAGCCTGAATTTACCGGGAGTCAGCCCGTATTCGCGGGCGAAGGCTCTGGTGAATCCGGGTGCATCGACGATGCCTACGCGCGTGCCGACCCTCTGGACCGACACCTGTGCCAGCAATGGGTCGCTCAAAAGCTCGGCAGCGTATTTCATCCGATAATGCCGGATGAGGGCGGCAACGCTGCGTGGCTCCTCCGCGAAGAGAGCATGCAGGGTTCGCACCGAGATGAAGTGGGCTTCTGCAATATAAGCGGGCGTTAGCTCCGGAGCGTCCAGGCGCTGCTCTATGAATTCGATAATGCGTTCGCGCTGGGCAATCCGTGGGTCCACCGCATGGGCATGGGATAGCACACCGCCCAGCGAGGTCGCCAGCAGATCCACGGTATTGCGGGCAAGCCCCGCGCCACCATATCGATCCCACTGTGCCAGGTTTTCGCCCAAATGCCGCAACAGCGGCGTAACAGTTCCGGTGAGCGGATGCCCGGCTTCCATTCGAGTAGCGGTGATTTCGCCGACCTGGTGGCGCGAGAGCCGAAACTGATGATGCGGAATGAGCACCACCATCAGTGAGGCCGCCTGGTCAAAGCTCAGCGTGTAGGGCCGCTGAGTATCGTAGATTGCCAAGTCTCCGGGGGCTAAAACGGTTTCGCGTCCATCTTGAATCAACAGGCCGTGCCCGGCGAGCTGATAAGAGACTTTGTAGAATTCCCCGTCTCCGGTGGAGGTCAGGTCCTCGGTACGCAAGACGGTGTGCGCCTTGGAATTCACTCGCATCAGTCCGATGTTGCCGAGCATATTGACCCCGAGGCTGGCCGAGAAGTGACCGGCGGTTACCTGCTCGCTGCGTAATTGCACGAAGGCATCAGAGATCAGCCTGGACCATGCGCTGAACGAGTCAACATGTTGAATCTGATACATCGAGACCTCTCTGGAACGCACCCCCGTTGTGTCGGGCATCACGTTTGAGGGTACGGCAGTTCTACTCCAAAGTCACCTTTATTCTTCAGGCGGAGAATAAAGAATATTTATCGCGGCAGGGCCACGAGCGCACGCAGCTGGTATTCGAGCTGCTCAACCAGCGATTGAGCGGTATTCGTCCGGGCGTCGAGCACGCTCGCACCCTGCGCACCAAGCATGAAGTTGAGCAGCGAGTCACGTGCCACCATCGCACCCGGGTGCCCATCACCCAAGATATCGACCAGCCAGCCGTCCAGCATGGTGCGCCAGCGATCCATCGCCACCGCATTCACCTCAGCCAAATCCGGCTCGCCGAGTGCCAGATGCCAGAAATGCACGGCAACACGCCCCTCGTCCCGACGCTCCTCATCCAAGGGGAGCACCTCTAGCGCAAAGGCGCGAATCGCGTCTACGCCCTTGAGCGTCGCGGTCTTTTCGGCAATGCGTCGGCTGGTTGAGTCGGCAACGTAATTGAATGTCGCAACCAGAATCGCGTCACGGTTCGGAAAATAGGTTTTCAATCCACCGTTGGCATAGCCAGCCGCGGCGGACAGGTCGCGCAGGTTCAGCTTGTCGAAGCCTTGCCTGGCAATAAAGCGCCAGGTGACTTCGACAATCTCGCGGCGCCGCTGGTTGTGGTCAACAATTCTTGGCATGCACCCAGCCTAGCTAAGACAAGTTTTCTTCGGCGCGCTATTGCCACGAGTCGCCATTTTCCGTATTCTCTACAAGCAGAGAATAAAAAGTGGTTCGACTCACATCAATCCAAAGGATGCGTTTGTCATGCAAGATACAAAAACTAACTTCTCCCTGCTTTCTGCAGAAGAAATTGCCGCGGCCAAGAAGATCTTGGTGACCGCGGGGATTTACGGACAGAACACCCGCATTGCCTACATGGGACTTGAAGATCCAAACCCGCAGGCCCCTGGGCGCAGGGTCCGCGCCATGCTGATGGACCGGCTGGAGAATGAGCCGAAGGATGTAGTCCTTGACCTCTCCACTGGGAAGATTGAAACGCTCGTGGAGCTGGATCCAGGGGCCACCGGCCAGCTGCCGGTGCTCGTGGAAGAATTCGAAATGGTCGAAGCAATCTTGGCCAAGAGCGAGGAGTGGGCCGCGGCCCTAGCCAAAAGAAATCTGAAGCCCGAGCAGGTTCGGGTCGCGCCATTATCCGCCGGCGTCTTCGAGTACCCGCAGGAATCCGGACGCCGGATCCTGCGCGGCCTGGCCTTCCGCCAGGACTTTGCCGAAGATTCCGCCTGGGCCCACCCGGTGGATGGGCTCGTGGTCTACCTCGACACCATCGCCGGCACCGTGGACCAGCTCCTGGATTTTGGTATCGTTCCGGTGCCGGAAACACATGGAAACTACACGGATCCGGAACTCACCGGTCCGGTCCGCACCACCCAACGACCGATCGAAATCACGCAGCCCGAGGGCGCAAGCTTCACGGTAACCGAGGGAAACCACGTCGAGTGGGAGAAATGGTCGCTGGATATCGGCTTCGATATGCGCGAAGGCCTAGTGCTCTACAACATCGCCTTTGACGACCAGGAGCAGCGCCGCCGCATCCTGGATCGCGCTTCCATCGCCGAAATGGTGGTCCCCTACGGCGACCCTTCTCCGGTGCGCAGCTGGCAGAACTATTTTGATACCGGCGAATACCTGGTGGGCCGATTCGCCAACTCGCTGGAACTGGGTTGTGACTGCCTCGGCGAGATCCACTACATCTCCCCGGTGATCACCGACGCCAACGGCGAGGCCCAAACAATTACCAACGGAATTTGCATGCACGAGGAGGATGCCTCGATTCTCGCAAAGCACTCCGATGATTGGTCGGGGGTCAAGTACACCCGGCGCAACCGTCGCCTGGTGATCAGCTTCTTCACCACCGTGGGCAACTACGACTACGGCTTCTACTGGTACCTCTACCTGGACGGCACCATCGAGTTCGAGGCCAAGGCCACCGGCGTCGTCTTCACCTCCGCCATGCTCGATGAGCGCTTCGCCTCCGAAATGGCACCGGGACTAGGGGCACCATTCCACCAGCACATCTTCGGCGCCCGCCTCGATTTCGCCCTCGACGGCGGCCCCAGCCAGGTCATCGAGGAGGAAGCCGTCCGCCTGCCGATCAGCGCAGAGAACCCGCGCGGCAACGCCTTCAGCCGTTCGCACACCGTGCTGGCCACCGAGCAGCAAGCGGTCCGCGATGCGAATATGGCCGCGGGACGTTCATGGGTAGTGACCAATCCCGAGTCGAAGAATTACCTCGGCAAGCCGGTAGGCTACAAGCTCATGCCGCAGGGGCTGCCGACCTTGCTTGCCGCCGAGGGCTCCTCGGTGCAGAAGCGTGCCGAATTTGCCTCCAAGGCCCTTTGGGTTACCCAGCGCAATGCGGCACAGCGCTACCCCACCGGAGATTTCGTCAACCAGAACCCGGGAGTTGCCGGCATTGGTTCTTGGATAGAGGAAGATAAGAACATTGACGGCGAGGCGGTGAGCCTCTGGCACACCTTTGCGCTGACCCATTTCCCACGCACCGAAGACTGGCCAATCATGCCGGTGGACACCGTTGGATTCAAGATCCGCCCCGAAGGGTTCTTTGACCGTTCACCGGCACTAGACGTCCCGGAACCAGCCAAGCACGGTTGCTGCTCAACCGCATCGGACTCCGCCGGTGGATGCTGCTCCACGAACAGCTAATCCCGTGCCGGCGGCTCTCCGGGTCCTGGTGGCCGCGACCCTCATCATGTCAGCTACCCATCTGGTGCTGCTCATCGCGGCGCCGCATGACCTTGGCTGGTCCTTGGTGCTGCTCCTCATGACCGCATGGTGCATAAAATGCGCGCTGGCGGTGGCGAAAGGCGAGTCACCGCAGGCGCTGATGCTGATGAGCGCGTTGATGGGGCTGGCGCACATCATCATGGTGCTAGGACTCCCCGGAGGCGCCGCCCATCACTCATCAGGCGCCGCGCCTGAACATGTTGCCCACGCCGTGCCAATGCTCGTGGTGGGAGTCGCCGAGCTCCTGCTGATGTTCTTCGCGGCCGTGTTACTCAACCGTTCACGAAGTCGGACGCCAAAACCGCAATACGCGGCAAATTAATCGCTGAGGATCAGATCATGGATCTGGTCCTCAGCCGTTTCATGTCATCATTTCGCTGCACAGAGAATTGAATTTTCCCTTGACCTGCCCGAGAAACCGGGCTTAGATAAGTAATGAATGACGTTCACTGCGAGGCAAGCACTCCGAGAAGAGGGATATCCGTGGCCAGCCAATGGCTATCGAATCATGCCGCGCACCGCATTGCCGCAAAACGCGATCCTGCCCTTCGGCAATCGGCATCCGTCATGCCTGCAATCCCTGGGGACCAGATCCCCGCTGCCATCCTGTGCCCGCTCGTGGTTCCCCTGTCGTAGCCCAACACAGCAAACTTCACACTGATACGACTCGAGGACCAATAATGAGCACGAATTTGCCCCTTACCTTTGACCGGCACGAAGCAAATGCCGCGGCCGGGCACATCAAAGAATCCCTGTCCGGTGCCAAGCACACCTCATACTGGCTTGATAACGAGCACCGCCCCGATGCAACGCACGCTTTAGACGGTTCGATCGAGGCAGACCTGCTCGTTGTCGGCGGTGGATATACCGGTCTCTGGACGGCGCTTCAAGCTAAAGAACGAGACCCCCACCGGGATGTGGTCCTCATCGAAGGGCAACGCATCGGCTGGGCTGCTTCGGGGCGCAATGGCGGTTTCTGCGAAGCCTCACTAGTACACGGTGAGGCCAACGGCGAAAACCACTTGCCTCGGGAAAATGCTCTGCTCGGCAAGCTGGGAACTCAAAACCTCGATGAGTTCCAAGCCACCGTCGAGCGCTATGGCATGGATGTGGAGTTCACTCGTGCTGGCGTACTCGAAGTGGCCACCGAGCCGCATCAGGTCCCTTGGGTTGCCGAAGCGGCCGAGTCCGAAGGCACCGAATATCTCGATGGCCAACAAGTCAAGGAAGTCATCAACTCCCCGGATTTCCTCGCGGGCTCCTTGGATCGAACGTCCACGGCGCTGGTGCACCCAGCAAAACTCGCTTGGGAACTGGCCCGGGTCTGCCGGGAGCTGGGAGTGCGCATCTACGAGCACACCCACGCTGCCGAGCTGAAAGAGGACAATGGGCAAATACTCGTATTGACGGCAGCCGGGCGCATTCGGGCCCAGCGCGTGGCCTTAGCCACCAACGTCTTCCCCTCCTTGCTCAAACGTCACCGGGCAAGGGTCATCCCCGTCTACGATTACGCGTTGATGACCGAACCGCTGACCGAAGAGCAACACCGTTCGCTGGGTTGGAAAGAGCCAGTCGGGCTGGCCGATCTGAACAATAGATTCCACTACGCCAGACCGACCGTAGATGAAAATGGCAACTGCCGGATCCTCTACGGGGGCTACGATGCCATTTACCATTTCGGTGGCAAAGTCCGCTCGAGCTACGACACCAATAACTCCACATTCGAGAAGCTCGCAGCCCATTTTTTCGGAAACTTCCCGCAGCTGAAGGACGTGAAGTTCTCCCACGCCTGGGGCGGGGCAATCGATACCTGCTCACGCTTCTTCTCCTTCTTTGACCTGGCTCACGGCGGCAAGGTGGCCTACTGCGCAGGATTCACCGGACTCGGTGTCGGCGCCACAAGATTCGGTGCGAAGGTCATGTTGGATCTGCTCTCGGGCGAAAAGACCGAGCTCACCGAGCTGGAAATGGTTCGCACCAAGCCGATTCCCTTCCCTCCGGAACCCGCCGCGTATGTCGGGGTTAAGCTCATGACCAGTCAGCTGATCAGCGCCGATCGCAATGAGGGTAAACGGCCGGCCTTCCTCAAGGTCATGGACAAGATCGGCATGGGCTTCGATTCCTAATGGCAGATGAAAACAGACCGCTAGCCACCCTCGTTGACGCTGCCAGCATCCCGCTAGCGGCCGAACCAATTCCGCAGCATCTGGAACTAGACGCGGCCGGCACCCGCACCGCCGTGCACGAGGTCGGTGACCTGGCCGGGACGTCCATCGGGATCTGGGAGATGTCGATCGGCGCAATGCGCGACATCGAAGCGGACGAATACTTCGTGGTGCTTTCCGGGTCCGGAAATATCAAGATTGCGCAGAGCGCGGGTTTCGCCGCGCAAGAAATTGAGCTATTCCCCGGTGCCCTGGTGCGGCTGCACGCCCAGATGCATACCGAATGGCGCGTCACGAAAACTCTGCGCAAGATCTATCTGAGTCTCTAGCCCGCAAAGAATCCACAAATCCAAGGAACGATAGAACATGTCAGGTTTCAATTTTTCACAAGGACACCAATTCATCAACGGCTCCTGGCGCCACGGTACCGGTGAGCTACTTATTCGAATCAATCCGGCGACCGGAGAGCAACTCGAAGAAGTTGATACTGCGAGCGTGGCCGAGGTAGACGAAGCGGTCCAGGCGGCGGCGAAGGCCTTCGAGATCTGGTCGGCCCTCACCCCCGGGGAGCGGTCCGATCATCTGTTGGCGCTGGCCCGCGAGCTGCAATCCCACGCACAGGTACTGGCCGAAGTGGAGACCGCGCAGACCGGCAAGAGCATGCGCATGTCCACCGAGTTTGATGTGCCCGGTTCGATCGACAACGTGAACTTCTTTGCTGGAGCCGCACGCAACCTGCAGGGTCTGGCTTCCGGAGATTACGCGGGTAATACGACCTCGATGATTCGCCGGGAGCCCATCGGCGTGGTTGGCTCTATCTCGCCGTGGAACTACCCCTTGCAGATGGCCGCTTGGAAAGTGTTGCCGGCCATCGCCGCCGGAAACACCATCGTGCTCAAACCCAGCGAGCTAACTCCCGGAACAAGCCTGCTCTTCGCTCAGGCCGCCAAGGATGCGGGTCTGCCCGACGGCGTGATCAACGTTGTGGTTGGCAGCGGCGCAAGCGTCGGTGAGGCATTGGTCAGGCACAAGCAGGTTCGCATGACTTCCTTTACCGGTTCCACCCAAGTCGGCCTGAAGGTCATGACGATGGCGGCCGAGACCGGAAAGCGTGTGCATCTGGAGCTCGGTGGCAAGGCTCCATTTGTGGTCTTCGACGACGCGGACATCGAGGCGGCAGCCCATGGGGCGGTTGCCGGTTCAACGATCAATGCGGGGCAGGACTGCACCGCCGCCACGCGCGCCTATGTGCATTCGTCGGTATTCGAGAAATTCACCCGGCGGGTTGCCCAGCTGATGGACGCCATGGTGGTCGGTGACCCGCAGGATCCGAACACCGATATGGGAGCACTGATCAGCGCGGCCCATCTGCAGAAGGTCTCCTCGATGGTGCAGCGCGCGGTTGGCTCCGGTGCCAGCGTCCTGGCCGGTGGACGCCGGCTCGAAGGCCCGGGGAACTTCTATCGTCCTACGCTGCTTGTTGGGGCCAGCCAAGATTCCGAGATCGTACAGCACGAGGTCTTTGGCCCGGTGCTGGTGGCCTTGCCTTTCGAAACCGATGAGGAAGCGATCGAGCTAGCCAACGATACTCCGTACGGCCTGGCTGCCAGCGCTTGGACTAAGGACCTTAACCGGGCCATGCGTGCCAGTGCGCAGATTCAGGCCGGATGCGTGTGGATCAATGAACACATCATCATCGTCTCCGAGATGCCTCACGGCGGCTACAAGTCCTCCGGCATGGGCAAGGACATGAGCCAGTATTCATTTGATGAATACACCAACGTCAAGCATGTGTTGATCTCGCACGACACGGATACTCACCGCGAATGGCAGAATACCGTGTTTCTGCAGCGCTAGACGGAACCCAGCAACTGGCCCAACTTTTTCGTAGCGTCTCCCGGAGAGGTGGTGGCGAAGAAATACTGGGCCAGTTGCTTTTGTCGCCCAGATACGCCGGCCTTGGCCAGTTCGGCCACACGCTGCGCCAGCCCGTTTGCCGAGCCCAATAGCTGCTCCTGCGGTAGGCGATCACGCAATTGCGAGGGGCGTTTTCCGGTCAGGAACAGCGGAACGTTTAACGCCACCGCGTCGTAGGCCATCGCCGAGGTGTCGCAGATCGCGACGTCTGCCCAAACCAATGACTGTCCCGGGTCGGCCAGCGGATCAAGTTCCGCGGCAAATCGGGTGCGTAGCGCCGCGATTTCGCGTTTGGTCGCTGCAGAATTGTCACCGGTTTTGGGATGTGGACGGAATCGCACCTCGAAGCGGCGGTCGCCCTCGAACTGGGTCAGGATGCTTTCACCCAACCGCACCACCGAGGAATAATCCATCGCCTCCGAGTCGCCCTCCCACGTCGGCGCGTAGAGCACTCGAATTTTTGTCGACGGGCTTTCAGGAGTCAACGCGTCCAGTTGCGGTCGGCCTATCTGCACCAGGTGCTTGATATCGAAACGAGCTATTGACTCGGAAATACGTGCCACGGCGGCCGGGCCGGCAACGCAGGCATAGTCATAGGCCTTGAGCTGGTTTGAAACCATGGAGGCCTTTTCGCTCTCCCCGTGGTTCAGGTGAATATGCGCCGGTCCATTAAAACGGAGCATGGTGAAATTGCGCTGTGAATTATTCACGTAGCAAATGGTCCTGGTTCCCAACTCGGTAAGCTTTCGCTCGATCTGCTCAATGGACCGCGTGAAGTAGACCGGCAATTTGCTGACCTTGAGCACTTCGCGGGCAGTCAATGCATCCATGACCACTACGCCGGCAGATTGCCCCTGCGCCGCCAACCGTTCGAAGGTTTCCAGCCAAACCCCAAGTTGGTAGAACTGTCCGGGACCCTCGGCGAAAAAGAGGACATTCTCCGCCTTATCCAAGTCTTGCTTGGCCTCGGCAATCTGCGTTCGCACCGCACGTTCAGCGAAAATTGACCTTGCACGGCCTGCGACTTGATTGACTTGGGAGGTAATCAGAGACATGCCTCTAGTCTACGTTTTAACTACTCGCCAATCGCGGAAGCCAAGGAGCTAATATTTTTCTCCATCCATTCAAGGTAGCTGGAGTCGTCGGTGATGGTTTCGCGGAAGTCCACTACCGCCACCTTGCCGGATTCGGCGCTCGCACGAAGTGCCGTAGTTTCAGGCCCTTCGGTCTGCACGTTATAAGCCAGCACATCCAGTTCGCCTGCATCCAGTGTGTCGCTCAATGACTTGAGCGTCAGCGGCGCGATCCCTTCGCCGGCTTCGACGGCTTCGCTCAGTCCAGCGGGAGTCTTATTTTCCATTCCTGCATCCTCGAGCAGATGGAATGGCACCGGCTCGGTCATGGCGTAGCTGCGCTTGCCAAGCTTCGCGGATGCGAGCTGCTCCTGCAATCCACCGATCCCCTCCGCGAAGCTTGCAGCGTTGGCTTTGAAGGTCTCGGCGTTTTCTGGGTCGGATTCGCCAAGCTCGGTAGCCAAACTGGCTGCGAGGGCTTCCATTGAATCCAGGTCATACCAAATATGTTCGTTGTATTCCGCGTGATCATGTCCAGCATGGTCATCGGCTGCTTCTTCTGCATGCTCGTGCTCGGCATGCTCCTCGCCCTCATGCTCATGCTCGGCATGCTCCTCGCCCTCATGCTCGGCATGCGCTTCGCCTTCTTCGTGCTCTGCCGCTACCGGAGAGGAGTCCACAGCGTGGATCAGCTGCACCTGTTCGGCTTGCTCGGCAGGCAACGAGGAAACCAGCGAGTCCATGAATTGGTCATAGCCGCCGCCGTTGGCCAAGACGATCGAGGCCTTGGACACGGTGAGCTTGTCCCGGGCGGTTGGCTCGTAAGAGTGCGGATCCTGCGCCGTGGAAGTGATAATTTCGGTGACCTCTACATGCTCGCCGCCGACAGCCCGGGCAATCTGCCCGTACACATTCATCGTTGTGACAACCTCAACCTTGCCACCGGCTGCTGGCTCCTCGGTGCCCTGCGCCTCGGCGGTTGTATTTGCCGAGCATCCTGCCAGCAGTAAGCCGGTCAGTGGGATCGTCACCAATGAGGCCAGCATTCCACGGTTTTTCATCTATTAGTCTCCATTCACCCATCACGCTATTGAGAACTATTCTACATTAGTTTTGAGAACCATTCGCACTTAGCGCTGCTCGCCGTCCGAGCGGCACACTGCTTTTACCGTGCGCACCGCCGGTACCAGTCGCCTTCACGACAACCACGGCGATAGCCGTGGTGACCGGGATCGCGAGGACCAAACCGATGGAGCCTATGAGGATTCGGATGACTTCCTCCGCCATCGAGCCCGAGCTCAGGGTGGTCCCGAAGCTTTGATCGCTCAATGCCGCGATGGCCAAGATCGGCAGTGCCGCACCGGCATAGGCGAAGGCAATCGTATACACGGTCGAGGCGATATGGTCGCGACCGATGCGCATGCCCTTGAAGAACAACTCCCTGGCCGAAGCATGCGGAGCGGTCTCCGCCAACTCCCAGACCGTTGCGGACTGGGTGATGGTGACGTCGTTCAACACACCCATGCCGCCCACCAGCAGGCCACAGATCAGCAGGCCGGGCAGGGATATTTGCGGCACCACGGTGGAGAGCGTCATCGCATGTTCATCATTGGCGCCGGTGAGCGCCGCGGCGTCGGTCAGCCACACCGCCAAACCGGCTGTCACCGCCAAGCCAAAGAGCGTTCCGAGCAGTGCGGTGGACGTTTTCGCGTTGAGCCCATGGGCGAAATACAACGCCACGAACATGATCGCGGTCGAACCCGTCAGCGCAATCAGCACGGGATTCCCGCCCTCCAACAACGCCGGCACCATGAAAATGATCATGAACGCGATGCCGCCAACGAGCCCAATGACCGCGCGAGCACCACGCCAGCCAGCTACCAGTACCACCACCAGGCCATAAGCCACCGCCAGCAGGGCCATCGGCAAGGTGCGCACGAAATCCACAAAGACATAGGGGCTGCCGCTGCCCGAGTCAACGCTTGACAGGTCCAAATATCGAATCTGGTCACCGGAACGCGCTTCGCGGGAATGCAGCGTCTCCGGCGGAATCTCCAGTTGAATTTCGGCGCCGCCACTATTTGGCATCAGGTAGGTGACGTTGCATTCCAGCGTCTTGCCTCCGACATCTTCAAGCCCGATGCTCGAGGGGCAGTCCTCGATCGCCGATCTGGTCACGGTGCCGACCTGCATGCTCGCGCCACCGGTTGTCTCCATTGCGCCGTTCAGGGCAAAGCGATCATAGTTGCCCTGCGGCCAGAGCGCGATGACCATGATCAAAGCGAGCGCCCCGACGGGGGCGAGCAGGGCCCACAGAATGATTGAAGCGCGGCGCCTGCGGCTCGGGTCTTGCAAAATCGGCTGATCGTGATGGTGATGCCCCACGTGCGGTGTACTCCTCAAAGGAATTTTCAGAACTCGTCGCGCCCAAGTCTAGTCAGCCAACCTGTACACCCGGTAATGAACACCCCTAAAGGATGATCCAACAAATCCTCCGCAAGGTTCATACCTAAAGAACCTGTTCGGGGCGAAAATTGTATTATGAGCATGCCAGAGATAAATGGGCCTACACCCAATGCAGCAAGCGCCGATGAACCTCGATACGAGTTCCATCGTCTGATGCGCCGGGATCCGAAGTATGCATGGTGGCGCCCCTTGGCATTGCTGGGAACGGCCACGGGTTTCTACCTGGTGGCAATCGTCATCTTGCTCATAGGCCTCATGATCGTGCTCTTCAGCTCGCTGGGGACGCGGCTTGACGAGCCGACCGATCCGGTGATGATGGCTTTCGACAGCATGAACATGGCCGACCCTGCGGTCTTCCTCTTCACCATGCTCTCGCTGATCGTATTGATCCCGGTAGCGTATTTCGCCTACCTGCTGCTCGGCCCCAAACCACTGGGGCTCTTGATCTCCGTGGCCGGCAGGATTCGCTGGAAATGGCTGGGCCTGTGCACCGGGATCGCGGTCGTGCTCTATGCAGTTTATTTTGGGATTAGTTTAGGCATCGAGGCCGCCGGCCTCGTGGCTCCGACGAATGTCCCCGCAGAGAACCTCCCCGCGAATCCGCTCTTCTTCGCCTTGCTCGTGGTGCTGCTGGTGCCGTTCCAGGCAGCGGCGGAGGAAATCGTATTCCGCGGGATGCTCATGCAAACCATTGGCAGCTGGCTTAAACACCCGTTGTTCGCGA
Source organism: Arthrobacter sp. MYb221 (assembly GCF_002979835.1). NCBI lineage: Bacteria > Bacillati > Actinomycetota > Actinomycetes > Micrococcales > Micrococcaceae > Arthrobacter > Arthrobacter sp. MYb221. The sequence continues at coordinate 230,008 of NZ_PCPW01000007.1, forward strand.
TATTGCTTCCGGTGCCGCTATTCACCTTTGGCCACTTATACGATATTTACGGGCTGCTTGATGTGGCGTTCTTCGCCATAGCCGCAGGATTCCTCACCTGGCGCACCGGCGGCTTGGAAGCGGCCATCGCAATACACGTGATCAACAATGTGGGCTTGTTCCTGCTGGCCGCCGTCGGAGCGGTCGATATCAACGCCACGCAATCGTCGCTCTCTAGCCTGCTTACTTCGATAGGATTCACCGCGCTGGTGACCTACATCCTGCTTTGGGTGGCCAAGCGGCGGCATATCGAGAGAACGGCCGGGCCGGCACCGCAGCGCCGTGCCCCACAGCTGTTGCAGCCTTGGCCGGCGCCCTATCCTGCGGTTCCGCCGGCACCGGCGTATTGGGCTCCGCCCGCCCCGCAGAGCGGTTCGGCCTACGCTCCGGCGCAGCCACCGCTGGAAGGCTACCCCAATCCCAGCCAGCCGGACGCGAACCCCCACGACCATAACGCACCTAACCCGTAGCTAGGGTGGCGCTAAAAAGCTTCGCCGGTGAGCACGCATCATGCGCTCTCACCGGCGAAGCTTTCTCGGTTTTAGGACTTGGCCCAGCGCAGCAAGGCTGCGATGCCCACACCATCGGGAAGAATCGAGTCGGGAACGTAACGGATTGTGGCATCCGTCAACGCCGTCGCTCGAAGCAGCACCTCTGGAGCCGGCCACTGCCCCATGACCAGGTCCGAATGATCATCGCCCTCTTCATGGGCCACCCAAGGTTCGGCGGATAGCGCCCGCAGCGTGTGTTCATCTTGATACTGTCCAACGAGCACCACTTCTGCCTGAGCGGATTGCAGCGCTGTCACCACCTCGGCGAGGCCTACGGCCAGTTGCGCGCGACCGTTGCCAGCCTGAGCCGACACCCGCTGCTCAAGCTCCGCTATCGCTTCGGCGTGCGTATCGGAGACTAACTGCGAAATGCGGTCATCAACCTGCTTGGTATCCGCGCCGCCGGTGCGCGTGTGCGCATCCAAGACCTCGACATACGGCTTGAGCGCCACCGGAAGCATCCCAGCGATGGCCTCTCGCGATTTCACGTCACCGGAAAGCACAATGAGCCTGATATAGGTGTCCTTGCACATTTCGGTGATCAGTTCCGCAACTTCCTCGGCGTTGCGTCGCGCCATCTCATCGGCCGCGGACTGATTCTTCGGCTGGTCATACTCGCCTGGCACCTTGCGTGCATGGTGGGTTTCTTCCGGTGAGCCCACGATCCCGCGGCTGCCCACTCGCTCCGGGGACGTGGTGTTGTACAGGTGCACCTCTCCGCCATCGCGCCCGACCTCGGCCACAAGATAGGAAAATGCCCCACCCCGCGCCCTGGCTAGGGCGGTGAAATTCGGAAATGGTCCCGCATCCACGGCGGCGGATTCGACCTTCAGTCCGGGAATGAGTTCGTTGAGTACCACCGTCCCGTCATGGACTGCGATGAATCGAGCTACCGGTGCACGAAGCCCCTTCGCCGGTTCCAAAGCCCCGGTCACAGCTTCAATATCATTGGAGCTGGCCTGCTGGCTTTTCAGTAGTTTGGCCACTTCCCCCGGCAATCGGTCAGCTGCTTCGTGCGCCGCGGTGGTTCCCAATGATGCATCCACCAAAGCGGTGCACCACGAACCATTTTCCCGATAAAGCGAAGCGTCGATTCCATTAGAATCCGCGCGTAGTGCCATGCTGACTCCCTTCCGCACGCGACCCCTGGCCGCCGTGCGACTAGCTCCGTGTGACTAACCTAACACCGCGCGTCGATAGCTGGAAGAGCAAAGCGAAAAGATCGCATGGGCAAAGCTCAAATAGCCACCCGACCTAAGTTTTTTACCAGCGTCCACGCCAGTAATGCGAGGGGTGCGACTTGCTGGCCCCCAAGACCTGCGCGGCGCGGTTTGGCCACTGCGGGTCGCCCAATGCCGCCCGTCCGATGCATACGCCGTCGGCCTGTCCGGTCACCAATATCTGCTCGGCCTGATGGGCTTCGGTAATTCCGCCCACGGCGGTCACAAAGGCGTCATCTGGCAGTGCCTGCTTAACCGCCTGGGCCAATGGGACTTGGTATCCGGGACCGCTGGGGCCATGGAAGGCACCGATTCCGGCGCTGGAAAGGTCAAAGGCCCGCACTCCTGCCGCGTAGAGCTCCTCGGCCAATTTAATGGTGTCGGCGATGCGCCAGCCGGCTTCGACCCAATCGTCTCCAGAGAAGCGAATGCCCAGGGCCTTGTTCTCGGGCCAGCTGGCCGCGACCGCATGCACGATCTCGCGAAGGTAGCGTGTGCGGTTTTCCCAGCTTCCGCCATACTCATCGGTTCGCTTATTCGACAATGGCGAGAGGAACTGGTGAATCAAGTATCCATGGGCCGCATGGATTTGTATCATGTCAAAACCTGCAGCATCGGCACGCTTCGCCGCCGCGGCCCAGGCTTGGACGGAGTCAGCGATCTGCTCTTGAGTCATTCCGCTCGCTGGTTTCAGACCGTAAATTTCGCTCGGCGTGGAGGTGACGGTGTCCCACCCTCCCTCGGACACGGCGAGGCTTCCGGTCTTCTGCTCTGCTTCGAGCTCCTGGAGCCAGCTATAGGTCGAGGCCTTCGCCCCGGCGTGAGCCAGCTGGATGGCCGTTGCGGCACCGTGCGCGTGCACGTATTCGTTGACGCGTGCCCATGATTGGACCTGCTCCTCGTTCCAGATTCCGGCGTCACGATCCGAGATCCGGCCTTCGGGTACCACCGCCGAAGCTTCGGTGACGATCAGCGAAAAACCGCCATGGGCCATCGAGCCGAGGTGAACTAGCTGCCAGTCCGTGGGCACGCCGTCTGTCTTGTCAACGGCGTACTGGCACATAGGTGGCAGCACGACCCGGTTGCGCAGCATCAGGCCCGCTCCGCTGCGCGTAGGGATGGTGACTGGGGTGAACAATTTACTTAGAGGCATATCTAGTGTGACGCTGTAGCCCCGGATATTATTCCAACAGGCAAGTTGCCATGAGCTGGGGCATGCTAGTTTGCGAGCACGGCAACTGCCACGCTGAAGTACACGATCAGCCCGGCGGCATCCACAAAAGTTGAGATGAATGGATTCGAGAAGACCGCAGGATCGACTTTCAGCCATTTGCCGATAATCGGCATGATGCCGCCGACTCCTGCCGCTATCGTGCACAGTGCCACCAGCGTGATCCCGATAATCAGCGCAATGGATCCGCCGAAGATGAATCCGGCCAGCGCAAATCCGAGGGTTCCCAGGCATAATCCGAGGATGAGCCCCACACAGAGCTCACGCAGCATGACCCGCCCGAGGTCCCCGACGCGAACATCGCCCATCGCAATTGCTCGGGTGACCGTGGTCGCCGCCTGGTTTCCGGTGTTGCCGCCGATGCCGACGATCAGTGGAATGAACAAGCTGAGCACCACCATCGACTCGAGGGTTTCTTCGAAACTCGAAAGCACCTGGACCGTGAGGCTTGCCCCGACGGCAAGCACCAGCAGCCATATAATGCGGCTTTTTACCAGAGAACCCACCGCGGTGCTCAGGTAGGGACGCCGCAGAGGTTCGGCACCGGAACCGCGCGCAGCGCGTTCCTCATCGGCCGCGGCGAGAATCGAGATCGCGTCGGTGGAGCTAAAGACTCCGACAACCCGCTGCTCGGAATCCACCACCGGGATCAGCAGTTCCTTGCTAAGCACCACTTGGCGAGCCGCCTCGGTTGCGGGCTGCTCGGCGTGCAGACCGGCGCCAACGGTGAGCAGCTCCGATACCCGCTGTTCTTCGTCGGCGGCCATCAGTGCGCGCAGTGAAACTACCCCGAGCAAGCGACGCGTTTCATCGGTCACTACCAGCGTGTAGATACTCTCTGCACTTTCCAATTGGCCTCGTACCCGTTGCAGGCTTTCGGCAACGCTCAGCTCTGGGCGGGTCGTGACAAAGTAAGGATTCATCAGGTGCCCCACCACCCCAGCGCGATACCCGAGCAGGACGTTGACCGCCTCGCGCTGCTCCGGGGCTAGGCCTCGCAGCAGTTTCGCCGCAAGCTGCGCCGGTAGTTCATCGAGCAGCGCCACGCGATCATCGGTTGCCATCCCGGCAAAGGTTTCGCTGACCGCGTCCTGCTGCAAGCTGCCAATCAGTTCGGCCTGGATGGCAGGATCCAGGCGTTGGAAAACACCAAGGGCTTGATCCTTGGCGAGCAGCCGGTAGACGATTGCCATGTCTTTGGCCGGCAGCCGGTGCAGCTGCTGGAGGGTTTGCTGCAAGCTCAGCCCGCGCAGCAGGAAGGCAAGCTCGTTGAAATCCGGTGAGCCGAGATGCTCCTGGATCAGCATTGAAATAGTAGAGAAGTCTACTTCTTTGGAAATGTGCAAGGTCATCAGCCCAAACGGTGTATTGGCGCATCATTCCAGAGGTGCGGGCGAATCACCGGCAGGCGTTCACCTAGCGAAATCTAGGAGAAAAGTCCATCAGTGATCGTTTGCGGGAATCATGCGTGGAGGAGGGATTTGAAGCGCGGCTCTCCAAAGCTCACTCACCGCTGCACAGGAATTGTCGTGTAGCTCAGCGGCTGAAATGCGGAGGTCGCGAGGACATAGATCGACTAGAACCGTCGTCCATGCAGCTCACCTCCTGGAATCCGTTCGGGTGTACGCCCGAGAACCTTCTCCTTAGTTCTATCATCATCTTGGGCAATAGTTGCCACGTAGGCGACAAGATCACATCCGCCAGATGAAAAAGCGTGCGGCGGGCAAGAGCCCACCGCACGCTTATTCGGGGTGCTGAATTAGCATTCAACCACGTTGACGGCCAGGCCGCCCATTGCGGTTTCCTTGTACTTGTCGCTCATATCCTTGCCCGTCTCGCGCATGGTGATGATGACTTCATCCAAGGTGACGTGGTGTTCGCCGTCGCCCATCAACGCCATCTTGGCCGCGTTCACCGCCTTGGAAGCGGCAATCGCGTTGCGTTCAATGCATGGAATCTGCACGAGGCCGCCGATCGGGTCGCAAGTGAGTCCAAGGTTATGTTCCATGGCAATCTCCGCGGCGTTTTCAACCTGGGCTGGGGTGCCGCCAAGAATTTCGGCTAGCCCACCGGCCGCCATCGACGAAGCCGAACCAACTTCGCCCTGGCAACCGACCTCGGCACCGGAGATCGAGGCCTGTTCCTTGTACAGCACGCCAACGGCACCGGCGGTGAGCAGGAAGCGAACCACGGCGTCGTTCTTTTCCTCTTCGTTCCAGTACTTGGCCCCTGGTGCGTAGTGGGTTGCGTAGAACAGGACGGCAGGGATGATGCCCGCGGCACCGTTGGTTGGAGCTGTCACGACGCGACCGCCCGAAGCGTTTTCTTCATTGACGGCCAGCGCCACGAGGTTGATCCATTCCTGCCAGTAGACCGGATCGCGGTCCTTGTCTTCCTTACGCAAGCGTTCGTGCCATTCTGGTGCGCGGCGGCGAACCTTCAATCCTCCGGGAAGCACGCCGGTGCGTTCGAGCGATGCGTCCTTGCACTGTTCCATCACCTCGTAGATGTGGACGAGGCCGGAACGGATTTCTTCCCGGGTACGGAAGGTCTCCTCATTGGCCATCATGATCTCGGCAATCGACTTGCCGGTATCCTGCGTATGTTCCATCAGGCGCGCAGCAGTAGTAAAGGGATACGGCTGCTGCTTGACCTTCTTTTCGATATTCTTCTCAATACGTTCTTCGGTGCCTTCGCGGACAATGAAACCGCCGCCGACGGAGAAGAACGTTTCGTTGAGCAGTTCTGCGCCTGCTGCATCCAAGGCTATGAACTTCACGCCGTTGGTGTGCCGGGGCAGGACGGTCAATGGGTGCTGAATCATGTCACTGACCTTGTAATTCAGGTCCTTGCGCACCTCCAGCTGAGACCCGAGACGAAGAATACCGGTGGATTCCATCTGTGCCAGACGCTCATCTACCTGTGCCGGGAGAATGGCTTCAGGTTCGAAGCCCTCCAGCCCGAGCATAATTGCGGTGAAGGTCCCGTGCCCGCGTCCGGTCGCTGCAAGCGAACCGTACACGTCGATGCGCAGGGATTCGAGTGCCTCAATCTTCCCCTCGCGAATTACCTGGGCAATGAATGCGTGCGCCGCACGCATTGGTCCCACGGTGTGGCTGGAGGACGGTCCGATACCAACCGAGAAAAGATCGAATACGCTAACCGCCATGACGGTTCACATCCTTAGAACTTGGGGCAATAGGTGATGCTCACACCTAATGTGTGTGGTGAGGCAGAGAATAGGATGATCCCCGTCCCCGGTGATGCACGATAGTGGCCTGTTTGGCATTCGCACAAGAGACGAAAGGCCCGGAACGCGATGTTTTTGCTTTCCGGGCCTTCCTTACTTAAAAGCTGCTACTCGGAAACCTTCGCGAGTTCCGGGTAGAGCGGGTGAGCCTGCGCCAGATCCAGCACACGCTGCTTCAACTCCGGCAACACACCAGCATTACCATCAGC